>NZ_JBSFBM010000223.1:0-11384 GCF_053592955.1 Micromonospora sp. NPDC002411
GGCACGTCGTCAGCGCGCTCGGCTGGGGCACCCATTCGCTCGCCCCGCTGTCGTTCCGTGGCGCTACCTACTCCGGCGTGTTCACCCTGCTGCCGATGCTCACCGGCCGGGGCCGCGAACACCACGGCGACATCCTGCGGGAGATCGCGACGCTGGCCGATGGCGGCGCGCTGCGCCCGCGACTGGACCGGCGTCGCTTCACGCTCGACACCATCATGGACGCCCACCGTCTGGTCGCCGACGGCATCGCCGAGGGCAAGGTCGTGGTGGACATCGCCGACTGACCGGCCGGTACGTCAGGTCCGCGCCGGTGCCCTGCTGTCCAGGTCGACGATCCGGTCGGTCCAGCGGTCCATCAGGGTCTGGTCGTGGCTGATGACCAGGACGCCGGCCCGCCGGGTCCGCTGGTAGTCGCGGATGACGGCGGCGACGTGCGCCTGGGTCGAGGCGTCCAGCATCGCCGTGGCCTCGTCGCAGAGCAGGTAGTCCGGCCGGTGTACGAGGGCGCGAGCGAGGCAGGCGCGTTGTAGTTGCCCGTCGGACACCGCGTGTGGCCGTCGGCCGCGCAGGTCGGCGGTGAGGCCGACGAGGTCGGCGAGTTCGGCCACCCGTTCCCGGACCGTCGACTCGGGCGTTCGGACGGCACGGAGCGGTTCGGCGATCAGGTCGTCCAGGCTCAGCCGGGGATCAGCGGCGGCGCGCGGGCTCTGGAACAGCACGGCGACGCGGGTCCGCAGGTCGACCGGCACGGCGTACCGCACTCCGTGGACCGGCGTGCCGTCGATGCTGACCTGGCCGTGGTCCGGGCGGTGCAGGAGGGCCAAAACCCGGACCAGTGTGGACTTGCCACACCCGGACGGGCCGCGAAGTCCGACCGTCTCGTTTCGACCGACCCGCACTGTGACGCCGTCGAGCACGACCCGACGGCCGTACCCGACGGTGACCTCGTCGGCGAGCAGGTGCTGCGGGCTGGTCACGTGACGGCTCCGGTGCGGATCGGGTGGTGGCAGGCGACAGTGCCGTCACCGGCGATCGGCGTCGGCGGCGGCTGGCTCGCGCAGGTGTCGGTGCGGTGTGGGCAGCGGGGCGCGAACGCGCAGCCAGGAGGCAGTGCGGTGAGCATCGGCGGTTCGCCCGGCACCGGCCGGAAGGCGCGGTCCGGCAGGGCGTCGAGGAGCGCCGCGGCGTACGGGTGGGTGGGCGCGGCGAAGAGATCGTCGGCGTCGGTGTGTTCCACGATCCGGCTGGCGTACATGACGGCGACGGTGTCGGCGACCCGTTGCGCGGCGGCCAGGTCGTGCGTGATGAGCACGACGGCCGAGCCGTTGTCGCACCGGCGGCGCAGCAGGTCGAGGGTGTGGTCCACCAGCGGCCGGTCGAGGCCGGTGGTGGGCTCGTCGGCGATGAGCAGCGACGGGTCCGGTGCCAGCGCGAGCGCGGTGACCAGCCGTTGGGCCATGCCGCCGGAGAGCTCGTGCGGGTAGCGGTCCAGGTCGGCCGGGTCGAGCCCGACGTCGAGGGCGAGCCGCTCGGCGTCCGCCCGGTCCCGACCGTGCGCCCGGAGGGTCTCGGTGAGCAGTCGCCGTCCGGTGCGGACCGGGTTCAGCGCGGTGGCTGGGCTCTGCGGGACCAGTCCGACCCGACGGCCGCGTACCCGGCGGGCCAGGTGACGCTGACCGCAGGTGACCAGGTCGACCGGGTCGCTGTCCGGGTGGTGCAGAACGGCGTGGCCGGTGATCGTGGCGTTGCCCGGCAACAGGCCGAGTAGCGCGTGGGCCAGGACGGACTTGCCGCAGCCGGACTCGCCGACGACGGCCAGCAGTTCACCGGTCCGTACCGTCAGGTTGAGGTCGGTGACGGCGCGCACTGTCGTGTCGCGCAGCCGGAACTCGACGCCGAGGCCCTCCACGGCGAGCAGCGGGCGGCCCGCGGCGGTGCGGTCGGGTGCCTCGACAGCGGCGTGTTCGGTGATGGTCACAGGTGCAGCTCCGCTCGGATCCGGGGATCGAGGCGGTCACGCCACCGGGCGGCGATGACCGCGATGGCGAGGGTGACGACGACGATGACCGCACCCGGTGCCAGGCTGGCCCACCAGGCGCCGGTCAGCAGTGACCCCTGACCATCGTTGATCATGTTGCCGAGTGAGGCGAGGTGCGGCGGCAGGCCGAGACCGAGGAAGGACAGCGCCGTCTCGTGCCACACCGCGTGCGGGATCATCAGGGTGGTGGCCAGCGCCAGCCGGGGCAGCACGTGGGGCAGCAGGTGTCGGGTCAGGACCCGACCCCGGCCGGCCCCTCCGCTGATGGCGGCGTCGACGAACGGCCGGGTACGAAGGCTGAGCAACTCGGACCGGACGATGCGCGCTGTGGAGAGCCAGTGGGTGAGCCCGACGGAGGCGATCACCGCGCCGAGGCTGGGACGCAGCATGGCGACGATGAAGATGCCCAGCAGCAGGTGCGGCATCGCGGCGATGGTGTCCACGATCCGCATCAGGATCCGGTCCACAGGGCCGCCGAGCGTGCCGGCGATACCGCCGATGACGCCGCCGAGGACGGTGGCGACGAGCGCGGCGACCGCGCCGACGAGCAGCGACACCCGCAGCCCGTAGACGGCACGGTGCGCCACGTCCCGGCCGAGGTCGTCGGTGCCGGCGAGGTGGGTCCAGGACGGCGCCAACCGGGTCTGGTCGAGGGCCACCGCGCTCTGGTCGAGCGGCCAGACGAGCGGGGCCAGGAGCGAACCGACGACAGCGACGACGAGGACGAGGCCGGCGACGACGACACCGGTCTGGCCGGGTCGCAGCCGCAGTCGGGACCGGGCCACGCGGAGCAGTGGCGGTCGGGTAGCAAGGTCAGCCATCGAGTCGCACCCTCGGGTCGGCGGCGGCGTACGCGAGGTCGGTCGTGAGGTTCGCGGCCAGCACCACAGCTGTGGTGACCAGCGTGATCGCCGCCAGCAGCGGGAAGTCGCTGCCAAGCGCGGCAGCCACCGTGACGGCGCCGAGACCCGGCAGTGAGAAGACCGTCTCGACCAGCACCGCACCGCCGACCAGCTCCGGCAGGTGGGTGCCGACCAACGTGAGGAACGGCAGCAGCGCGGTCCGCAGCGCGTGCCCGAACAGCACCGTCCGCCCTGGCAACCCCCGGGCCCGCGCGGCGAGCACGTGGTCGTCGCGCATGCTCTCCGCGACCGCGTCCCGGACGAACAGCACGAACCACGGCGCCTGCGACACGGCCAGCACTCCGACCGGCAGGATCAGGTGGTGCGCCACGTCGGCCCAGGACGTGCTGGTCGCGGTGACGTCGGTGAGCCCGCCGGCCGGCAACCACCCGAGCACCAGCGCGAACACGGCGATCGCGGCCAGGCCCAGCCAGAACACTGGCATCGACTCGACCGCGTAGGCGGCGGCCCGCAGACCCCTGTCGAACAACCCACCCCGGCGGTACGCGGCCAGCGCACCCAGCAGCAGACTGCCGACCAGGACCAGGGCGAGGGTCACGCCGATCAGCAGCAGCGTCCAGCCGGCCCGGGCGGAGAGCACCGAGGCGACCGGTTCGTGTCGACTCGTCGACCAGCCCAGGTCGCCCTGGACCAGGTTGCCGATCCAGCGCAGGTACTGCACCGGCAGCGGGTCGTCGACACCCCAGTTGGCGCGGATCTGCGCCAGGTTCTCCTCGCTGGCGGTGAAGGCCGCCGCGCCGGCGTACTGCTTGGCCGGGTCCACCGGGGAGGCGGCGCCGAGGGCGAACATTCCGATGCTGGTCGCGGCGAGTACCGGAACGGCGACCAGGAGCCGGCGTCGGACCACCGCCCCCGCCCCGGCCAGTCGACCCGGGCGGGTCATGAGCGCTTCCAGGTGTCGATGTTCCACCAGATGCTGTTCGCCACCCCGTGCTCGTGCGCCTCGACCCGGGGGGTCACGCCCTGCACGGAGAAGGTCGCGGCGTCGGCGGCGAGGACCCACACCGGGCTCACCCATTCGATCAGGAGTCCCGCCAGTGGTGGGCCGACGACTGTGGCGAAACCGGCGATGGTGGTGAGCAGCGCGTTCGCCGGCAGGTGGTGTCGTTGCGGCAGCAGCTCGGCGATCAGTGTGAAACGCCCGGCGGTACCCCACGAGTGCAGCAACGCCGACACGGCGAGCAGGAGGACGTACAACCCAACGGTGAGTACGCCCGCGAGGTGGGCGAGGGGAATCGCCGCGAGCGCGCCGGCCCGCAGGATCGCGTCCCAGCCGGCGAGCTGGGCACCGCTGCGCCCGCGTAGCAACCGACCGAAGACGATCGTCCCGGCAGCGCTGGGCAGGGTGTACGCCGCCACGGCGGCAGCGATCCAGGTGCCATGCTGATCCGGCGGTGCGAGTTGGATGGCGAGCCAGGTCACCGCGACCACCGCCATGCCGTCACCCAACGCGGACACGGCAAGCCCGGGCAGGACCCGCCGGAGCTGGGGGTGACTGACCACCGGCCAGTACGGCGAGGAGCGCGGGAAACCGGCGGCTTTCGATGGCATGGTCTCAGCTCACCCCGGCGCGGGCCGGCGGATCAACTGAAACTGCCGTCAGCAGAATCAGCCGAGCGCGGAAGGCCGACTCCGGCTCCGTCGGGAACCGGAGTCGACCAACCGCCGCTACTCCGCTCGGTAGACGGAGATGTGCGACGGGCTGTCGGCCTGGAACGGTCGCCGTTGCCAGTCGGCGTACCGTTCGGTGAGCCGGAGCCCCGCCTGCTGCGCCATCGCGTCGATCTGGTGCGGCCAGGCGTACCGCATGGCGAACGGCTTCAGGTGCACACCATCACTGTCGAAGGTGATGGTCTGCCTGATGAACCGCTGCGCCGGCCGGTCGTACCTGTGCAGCCGGATCGTCGCGGAGTCCTCGGTGACCTCCCGTACCTGCACCTGCTCGTCCGCGTCGAAGCTACGCGGGTCGGGCACGAACGTCTCGATGACGAACGCGCCACCGGGCGACAGGACCCGGGCGACGTTGCGGAAGCAGTCCGCCTGCCGCTCGGCGTCGACCAGGTTGAACAGCGTGTTGAAGACCAGGTACGCGAGCCGGAACTCACCCGGCACCGGCACGTCGGCCATGTCGGCGACGACCACCGGGATCTGGTCGCCCCCGGGCTTGGCCCGCAGATGCGCCAGCATCTCCTCGGACGCCTCGACGCCGTGCACTGTCAGACCGCGCTCGGCCAGGGGGAGCGCGACCCGGCCGGTGCCGATCGCCAGTTCGAGAACCGGACCACCGTCGGCCAGGTCGGCCAGGAAGTCCACCGCCGGCATCGGGTCGGGGTTGCCCGGGCCGTCATAGTCGGCGGCCCACAGCCGGCCGAAGAGGCCGGGATCGTCGAAGACCGACATCAGCGGCCTCCGCGGTCGGTGTCAGTGGCGCGCAGCGGCGCCGTGGTCGGGGGAACAGATCTGCTCACGAAGTCTCGATTCCTCGGTGCGATTGACGTCGGGTCGGAGGCACTTCGTCGTAGCGGGCATGGCGCTGCTCCCTTCGCGTGACTGTCGACCGAGGACACCAGAGACGGCTCGGGCCCGGCAAGGCAATTACGCCAGCCGGGCCCGTAGCGGGACTTCAGGTCAGGAGATGTGGTGCAGGATCACGTTGTGCACGTGGTGGCTCTTCTGCGCACCCCGGAACTCCACCTCGTAGGTGTGCGTGCCGACGTGGATCGCGATCGCGCCGGTGGAGAAGAACGACCCTCCCCAGGACTTGTTGCTGACCACGCTCACGCTGGTGATCTTCGAGTACGGGATGCTGGTGATCGCGAACCGCTTCCCGACGAACGAGCGGTCCTGGATGATCACGCGGCGGTCGGTCAGCCCGATGAACCCGGTGCCCGTGCCGACGGCGTCGTAGACGGCGATGATCTGCTCACCCTCGAGGAGGCCGCTCTCGATCTGCTGGACCTGCTCTTTGCGGTCGTACGCGATGTTCGCCATGCGTCCCAGGCTAGAAAACCGGTGCCACAGTGCCAGCCCGGGCGAGGACCACGAATTCGCCGTCGCCGTGGCCGACGGGCTCCTGGCGCCAACCGCCGTAGACGCGGTCCACCAGGAAACCCGCACTGGTCAGAGACGCGCGCAGCTCCGCCTCGGTGCGGAAGCGCAGGGTCGCCGAGCTGGCCAACCGCTCGCCGTCGGCGAAGTGGTAGTGGTGGGTGAAGTCGACCACTCCGTCGCGTACCCCGGTGACAGCTGTCCACGCGCGGACCTCGCCACCGCCCGGCACTGTGATCCGCCGCTGCGAATCCACCGGGTTCCACAGCTCCCATCGGCGGTCCGCCGGGTCGCGGGCGTCGAACACCAGCCGACCGCCGGGCACGAGCGCACGGCGCAGGTCGGCGAGGGTACGCGCCCACTCCGCGTCGTCCACGAAGAACTGCGCCACGTGGCTGGTCAACACCGCCACGTCGAACACCTCGCTCGGAAGCACGGCCGAGGTGCCCTCGACCCAGGTCACCCGCTCGCCACCGGGCCGGGCGCGGGCGGCGGCCAGGGACGCGCCGGCGGGGTCGACGCCGGTGACGGTGTGACCCGAGGCGGCGAGGGCAACAGTCAAACGGCCGGTGCCGCAGCCGAGGTCGAGCACCCGGGCCGCCGGAGTCTCGCCCACCACCGCCTGGAAGAAGTCGTCGTCCGGCCCCCACCGGCATTCCGCATCGTAAACCTCGACCAGGCGGGGATGCTGGAACTCGCCGTGCCTCACGGCGCGTTCGCGTCGGTCGCGGCGCGGACGAACTCGCGTACCCGGGTGGTGGTGTTGCTGGGCAGCCACACCGGCCCACGTTCGATCGGTGGTGCGTCGTGGATGGGCACGTACGCCACGTCGGGGCGGGGGTAGTAGCGGCGCGTGTGCTCACCCACCGGCAGTACGCCTCGGCCCAGCGCGACCAACGACAGCATCTCGGAGAAGGTGTTCCCAACGGGTCCCTTCGGAATGGGCCGGCCGGTCGGGGTGCGTTCTGGGGTGCGGTCCCGCTTGAACTCCGCCGAGGTCACCGCCGGGTACTGCACCACCGGGTGATCGGCGAGCACCTCCAGCGACACCGACGGTTCCCGGGTGAGCGGGTGACCCGCCGCCACCGCCAGCGCCCGATCTTCGGCGAGCAGCGCCGGACCGGTGGCCATGCCGTCGAACGGGAACGAGGCGATCAGCACGTCCGTCGAGCCGTCGAGCAGCCCGGACCGGGTGTTGGACAGCTGTGCCTCGTGCACTTCCACCCGGCAGTCGGGATGCCGTTCGCCGAACAGGGCCACGGCCCGCAGCAGCACGGGCGCTGTCCACTCGCCGAGGAACGCCACCCGTAGCGTCCCGGTGACGCCCCGGCCAGCGTCGACCGCCCGGCGGACGGCCTCGTCCATGCCGGCCACCAACGGGGCCAGCTCGTCGGCGAGCTGCCGCCCGATCGGGGTGAGCCGGACGACCCGACTGGTGCGGGCGAAGAGCGGCGCGCCGATCCGGAGCTCCAGCCTCTTCACGATGTGGCTGACCCGACCAGTGCTGACGGCCAGCCGCTCGGCGGTCCGGCCGAAGTGCAACTCCTCGGCGAGCGTCAGGAACGCCTCGACCTCGTACCGCTCCAGCACGTCGCTCCCACCGTTGACCTGTGGGCAACGATCGTAGCGGCATGAGGTCTTGGTCGGCGTCCTCCGTGCGGGGATCGTGAACGCGGCAGGGAACACCTAACGAAGGGCAGCGACATGAGCATCGACGACTACCAGGCGAGCGCGGTACGGGTGACCGGTTTCGACCACCTGGTGTTGACCGTCGCCGACGTGGAGCGCTCGCTGGCCTTCTACCGCGGCCAGCTCGGGCTGCCGCCGGTCCGGGTGGACGAGTGGCGGGCCGGACGGGTGCCGTTCCCGTCGGTGCGGGTCAGCGCCGGGTGCATCATCGACCTCGTCCGTGGTGACCTCGACCGTGGCGACCTTCCCCATGGTGATCGGCAGGGCACCAACGTCGACCACTTCTGCCTGGTGGTGGCACCGCTGGACTGGGAGCGGGTGGTCGAGTCGGGAGTCTTCACGGTGCTGACCGGGCCGGTCGACAGGTTCGGTGCCCGCGGCTCGGCGACCTCGATCTACGTCAGCGACCCGGACGGCAACGTGGTGGAGTTGCGCTGGTACCCGCAGGACGTGGAGGTGGCTGCCGAGGCGGACGTCAGGACTCCGTGACCGCCCGGTAGGCGTCCTCGATGCGGGCGGCCAGCAGGACCTCGCCCTCGGTCAGGGGCTCGCCGTTGCCGTGCCCGACCCGGATCTGGGTGCTGTCGGACCGTCGGCTGATCTCCGGGCGCAGGTGCAGCGCGTCCGCGACGACCTTGACCCGTTCAGTTAGTGCCGCGTGTTGGGTATCGTCGATCACGAGCGTCCGTCGGATCTGCTCCCCTTCGCGTGTCCAACCAGATAGCAAGGTCAACGCGTCGGCAAGGTAGTCGTGCTTCGACCTGCTGTTGAACAGCACGCGCATCACCGCACCCCCCAAGCGCCGTTGCCGGCTTGTGGCCAAATCGTCGCCATCCCGTGTCTTGTCGGTGTCCCCTAGTCTCTCCCCACGCGGGAGGGGTGTCCACGCCCACACTTCCGTGTTCTATTGACCTAGCGGACGGTTCCGGTACCCAAACCGCCGATTGATCTGGCACCCTGGACGCCCGTGCGGACCGAACGGGCGAATGATGGCGGGCAGGTCGAACGACGGGACCCGAAGGTGATCGTCGGCGCGGCGATAATCCGGGACGGGCGGGTGCTCGCCTGCGCGCGCTCCGCCCCGCCCGAGGTGGCCGGGATGTGGGAGTTCCCCGGCGGGAAGGTCGAGCCGGGAGAGGCCGAGGTCGACGCGTTGGTCCGGGAGTGCGTCGAGGAGTTGGCCGTACGCGTCGAGATCGGTGATCGGGTCGGTCGCGACGTCCGGATGGCACACGGCCGTTCGGTGCTCAAGGTGTACGCCGCCCGTCTGCTCGACGGCGACGAGCCGCAGGCACTGGAACACGAGGCGCTGCGGTGGCTGACCGCCGACGAACTGGACTCGGTCACCTGGCTTCCCGCCGACGCCCCCATCGTCGCAGCCCTCCGTCCCGTCCTGAAAAACCCCTGACCCCCGCCCTGCCCCTGACCCCCGCCCCGGCCCACCCTGCTTCCTGTTAATTCGGTGGCCGAAACATCCGGTATCCGCGGGCCAGGATTGGAACGACGTTGATTCCGCTGTGGCATCTAGATGCCACAGCGGAATCACGCTCATCACGGACATGCCGGGGCGGCGCCGGGTCTTTGATCACCGGGGTGGGGTGGGAACGGGACGGGGGCCACGGCAACAGCCGCGGCCCCCGTCTGGTTCGGGTGGTCAGTGCTTGTCCTGGTCCGGGTGCGCGAAGTTGAGGTGCTCCGGAGGCAGCGGGAAGGTCACGTCGTCACCGAACGGCGACGGTGCGGCCGGCCGGTCGAAGGTGAGCTCGGTCAGCGGCAGCTTGCCCCGGTCGTCCACCGCCGGAGCGGTCGGGTGGGGCACCTCCCGGTCCCAGTTGACGCCGCTCTGAGCCTGCGCCTCGGCCCGGGAGTCGTGGGAACCACCCGCGTGCGAGTGCAGCCCACCGTGGGCTGAACCCGGCGTCGCCGAGCCCTGACGGGCGGTGGTCACGCTGGTCTGGGGCGTCTCGCCCCGGCGGAAGATCTTGCTACCAAGCCACACAAGGGGATCGTACCTGCGGTCGACGACCCGTTCCTTCATGGGGATGATCCCGTTGTCAGTGATCTTGATGTGCTCGGGGCAGACCTCGGTGCAGCACTTGGTGATGTTGCAGAAACCGAGGCCCTGTTCGGCCTGCGCGTACTCCTTGCGGTCCGTCCGGGTGTCCAGCGGGTGCATGTCCAGCTCGGCCGCCCGGATGAAGTACCGGGGCCCGGAGAACGCCTGCTTGTTCTCGTCGTGGTCACGGATGACGTGGCAGACCGTCTGGCACAGGAAGCACTCGATGCACTTGCGGAACTCCTGCGAGCGCTCCACGTCGACCTGCTGCATCCGGTAGTCACCGGGTGCGACGTCGGCCGGCGGGGCGAACGCCGGCGTCTCCCGTGCCTTCTCGTAGTTGAACGAGACGTCGGTGACCAGGTCCCGGATGACCGGGAAGGTACGCAGCGGGGTGACAGTGACCGTCTCGTCGTCGCCGAAGGTCGACATCCGGGTCATGCAGCCCAGCCGCGGCTTGCCGTTGATCTCCATGGAGCAGGAGCCACACTTGCCGGCCTTGCAGTTCCACCGGCAGGCCAGGTCGGGTGCGTCGGTGGCCTGGAGGCGGTGGATGACGTCGAGGACGACCTCGCCCTCATTCACCTCCACCATGTAGTCCTGCAGGTCCCCGCCGGTCTCGTCGCCCCGCCAGATCCGGAACTGACGCTTCGCGCTCATCGGTTGTCCGCCTCTCCAGCGTCGGCAACGAGGGCGTCGAAGTCGGTCAGCTCCTCGTCGGTGAGGTACTTGGCCAGCTCCGCACGGTCGAAGAGGCCGATCAGCTCCGGCCGCATCTTCGGCAGCGGCTTACGGGTCAGCCGTACGGTGTCGCCGTCCAGCGAGCAGACCAGGTTCACCTGCCGCCACTTCGGCTCCATCGCCGGGTAGTCCTCCCGGGTGTGCCCGCCGCGCGACTCCTGCCGTTCCAGCGCCGCCTTCGCGGTGCACTCCGAGACCACCAGCATGTTGCGCAGGTCCAGGGCCAGGTGCCAGCCCGGGTTGTACCGCCGGCCACCGGCCGCGCTCACCTTGGCGACCCGCTCGCGCAGCTCGGCCAGCCGCACCAGGGCGTCGGCCAGCTCACCCTCCCTACGGATGATGCCGACCAGGTCGCCCATCACCGCCTGAAGGTCCTGCTGGAGGGTGTACGGGCTCTCGCCGGTGTCGCGCTGCAGCGGAGCGAGCGCGGTCTCCACGGCGGCCTCGACGGCGTCCACGGCCACCTTCGGCCGGGCGGTCAGCCCGTCGGCGTAGCTGGCCGCGTGCCCGCCCGCCCGCTTGCCGAAGACCAGCAGATCGGACAGGGAGTTGCCGCCCAGCCGGTTGGAGCCGTGCATGCCACCGGAGACCTCACCGGCGGCGAACAGGCCGCGTACGTGGCCGAAGGCCGCACCCGAGTCAGGGTCGACCTCGACGCCGCCCATCACGTAGTGACAGGTCGGCCCGACCTCCATCGCCTCGGAGGTGATGTCGACGTCGGCCAGCTCCTTGAACTGGTGGTACATCGACGGCAGCCGCCGACGGATCTCGTCGGCCGAACGCCGGCTCGCGATGTCCAGGAAGACGCCGCCGGCGGGGGAGCCCCGACCGGCCTTGACCTCGCTGTTGATCGCACGGGCCACCTCGTCACGGGGCAGCAGCTCCGGCG
>NZ_JBSFBM010000224.1:0-11333 GCF_053592955.1 Micromonospora sp. NPDC002411
GGTCGACCTGCGTGTGGCAGTCCGGGATCTCGACGTTCAGCGTGATCTCGGTCTGGGTGCCGCCGATCCAGCTGCTGTCCAGGCCCATCGCCGCGCGGCGTACCCCCTCGCGTTGGGCGGCGAGGCGGCGCTGCGCCTCACGGCGGGCCGCTGCCCGGCGGGCCTGCTCCCGGCGCACCTCGGCCTGCCGGTCGGCGAGCCAGGCGGCTTCCCGGGCCCGGGCGCGGCGACGGCGACGGCCGGCCAGGGCCCGGCGGCGGAGGTGGACGACGTACACGGCCAGGAGCAGGAAGGTGACCCCGAAGCTGACCCAGAAGCCGGGGCTGACGAACACCACGCCTATCAGCTCGACGACGTTGAGGAGCAGCAGGGCGGCGAGCACCCGACGCCGCCGGTACACGGCGGGGGTGTGTTGTCGTTGAGGCGGCGGGCGACGGCGCGACTTCTTCGGCGCTGGCGGCACGGCGCGTAGCCGCCCGGAGCGGCGGGCGACAGGCGGCGCGGAGACCGGCGGAGCCAACGTTCCCGTAGCCACGTCTTCACTGAGGGTGACCACCAGTGAGCGCGGGGGGTGGACGGGTCGCCGTCCCGGCACAGTGCGGCGCCGCCGGCGGCGCTGGAGCACCCGCGCCGTCGACTGCGCCCGCTCCGCCACCAACCGCTCGGTGGCGTCGTACCGGCGAACCAGCGCCGGGGCCAGGGCGAGCAGGCCGGCGGCGGCGAGGACGGCGAGGAGCACCGAGGTCGGCACCCTCACCCCTCCCGTCACCGAATTCGAAGCAAC
This sequence comes from Micromonospora sp. NPDC002411, assembly GCF_053592955.1. Lineage (NCBI taxonomy): Bacteria > Bacillati > Actinomycetota > Actinomycetes > Micromonosporales > Micromonosporaceae > Micromonospora > Micromonospora sp. NPDC002411. The sequence continues at coordinate 785 of NZ_JBSFBM010000224.1, forward strand.
CGCTCTCCGACCGCAGGATCTTCCACAGATCCCGCCTGGGTACGTGGATCGTCCGGTCGGGGAGCGCTTGCCGCAGCTTGCAGTTACTTGAGGTTACGGCGCGTCGACCGGGTTGCCACCGCGCCGCGCCGATCCCGTCCGTGGGACGGCTCACCGCGCGTTAGCGCGTACCCGCTGCCAGCGGGCCAGCAGGCCACCCTCGGCGGCGATCTCCTCGCTCGTCATCGCGTATCCGATGTGGTCCCGCCAAGCGCCGTCGATGTGCATGTAGCGCACGTGGTACGACTCCTCACGGAAGCCCAGCTTTTCCACCACCCGCCGCGACGGCCGGTTCTCCGGCCGGATGTTGACCTCCACTCGGTGCAGCCCGCCCGGGCCGAACGCGTGGTCCACGGCGAGCGCGAGCGCCGTCGGGATCACCCCTCGCCCGGCGACCCGAGCGTCCACCCAGTAGCCGACGTAGCCGGAGCAGAGAGCGCGCCGAACGATGCTGCCCACGTTGATGTGACCGACCAACCGGTCCCGGTCGGCCTCGCGCAGACACACAGCGAACGGCATGCCCTCGCCCTCGCGGGCCGAACGCCGCTGGTCACGGTGCACCCAACGGAACGCGGCCGGCGAGTTCATGTCGTCCCAGGCGCCGGGCAACGACGACTCCCAGGGTGCCAGCCAGGCCCGGTTGGCCCGCCGGATCTCCGACCACGCCGCGGCGTCGGTGCGCCGGTACGGCCGCAGCAGCACCGGGCCGTCCGCCAACTCCACCGGCCAGCCCGGTGCCCGCGGGGGTCCGAAGAGACTCACACGCACAGTCTCCCGCGTGGGACCGTGTCGCGCGCAAGTGGACCCACCGCGACGACCCGACGGCCGCGCGACTCCCGAGTGGATCGCCCGCGGCTCGACCGGGAGACCGTCACCGACGACGGTCCAGCAGCAGGACGTCCACTGTGGATCCGGCGGCGGCCGTGGTGACCCGCTCGCCGAGCACCAGCAGCCCGTTCGCCTCGGCCAGCCCGGAGAGGGTGAACGGCCCACCGCGCAGCGGCTGGACCGTGTAACCGCCGCCACGGCGTTCGGCGACGTGCGCCGGCCGGAACTCACGCAGCCCCGCCGGCGACGACACGGTCTCCAGCAGGTGCGCCCGCACGCTGGGTCGGAACACCGGCTCGGCGCCGGCGAGCAGTTGGATGGCGGGGCGGGCCAACACCTCGAAGCCGATCAACGCGGCGCCGGGGTCGCCGGGCAGGCAGACCACCGGCACCTCCTCGGCGCCGACCGTGCCGAACCCGAGCGCCGTGCCGGGATAGAGCGCCACGTCGGTGAACGTGACCGGTCCGGCCCGGCCACCCTCGCGGCGGGACAGGATCCGGCGCACCATGTCGCCGGGGCCGGTGCCGGTGCCCCCGGTGGTGATGATCAGGTCGGCGCGCAGGGTCTGGTCCTCCAGCAGCCCGCGCAGCCCCTCCGGGTCGTCGTCGCAGATCCCCACCCGGTACGCCAGGGCGCCCACCTCGGCCGCGGCGGCGGTCAACGCGTGCGAGTTCGCGTCCACCACCTGCCCCGGCTGACTCCCCCGGCCCACATCGACGAGTTCGTCACCGGTGGCCACGATGACCACCCGAGGGCTGGGCCGGACGACCACGTGCCCAATGCCGGTGGCCGCGAAGACCGCGACCAGTGCCGGGGAGACGTACGTGCCGGCGCGGGCGAGCAGGGTGCCGGCGGGCAGTTCCTCACCGGCGCGGCGCACCCCGTACCCCCGCTTGGGGGTGCGGAAGATCTCCACCGCGGCCATGCCCTGGTCGGTCCACTCCACCGGGACGACCACGTCCGCGGCGACCGGCAGCGGCGCCCCGGCGGCCACCGAGAAGCACGAACCCGGGGTGAGCCGGACCGGCCGCCAGCTCGCGGCGCCCAGATCGCCCACCACGTTGAGCCGGATCGTCCGCCCACCGGGCATGCCGGAGGGGGCCGGGACGTAGCTCGGGCCCCGGCCCCCTCCGGAGATGTCCTCCCAGCGGGCGGCGTAACCGTCCACGGCCGCCTGGTCGAAGGCCGGGAAGGCGTGCGGCGCGACGACGTCCTCGGCGAGGACGTTGCCGTGCGCCTGGGTGAGGTCGAGGTCGAGTGGCGGCAGCGCGCGTAACCTGCGCAGCACGCTGCCCAGGTAGTCGGCGAGCGGCGTCAACTCGTTCGCGGCCGCCTCGGCGTCGGCCGTCGCGGTCATGTACCAGATCCGCCTGCCGCGTCGGCCTTGACGAAGTCGGCCAGCCAGGATCGGAACTCGCCACCCAGGTCGTCGCGCTCGGCGGCGATCTGCACCACCGTCTGGAGGTAGCCCAGCGGCATGCCGGTGTCGTAGCGGGTGCCCCGGTAGACGATCGCGTGCACCGGGACGCCCTCGGTGCGCAGCAACTCCATCGCGTCGGTCAGCTGGATCTCGCCGCCGCTGCCCGGCTTGGTCCGCCGGATCGCGTCGAAGATCTTGCCGGGGAGCACGTAGCGGCCGAGCACCGCGAGGTTGCTCGGTGCGTCCTCCGGTTGCGGCTTCTCCACCATCCCGGTCACCTTGACGACCTCGCCGATGTCGGTCAGCTCGGATTCGGCGGGTTCGACGGAGGCGATCCCGTACCGCTTGGTCTCGGCCGGGTCGACCTCGAAGAAGGCGAGCACCACACCACCGGTGCGGGCTTGCAGCTCCAGCATCGCCGGCAGCAGAGGCTCCGACGGCTTGACGAACTCGTCGCCGAGCAGCACCGCGAAGGGCTGGTCGCCGACGTGCGACTCGGCGTACCCGACGGCGTGGCCGAGCCCGAGCTGCTCGGGCTGCCGCACGGTGTAGATCTCGGCCAGCTCGCTGGGCCCCCGCACGGCGGCCAGCCGCTCGGAGTCGCCCTTCTCCTCCAGCCTGGTCTCCAGGTCGGGGCGACGGTCGAAGTGGTCCACCATCGACGTCTTACCCCGACCGGTGATCAGCAACACGTCGCCGATGCCGGCCTGGGTGGCCTCCTCGACGATGTACTGCAGAACCGGCCGGTCCACCACCGGCAGCAGCTCCTTGGGCACCGCCTTCGTGGCCGGCAGGAACCGGGTGGCCAGTCCGGCGGCCGGGATGACGGCCTTGACCGCCAGGGGACGGCCGGTTGCGGCGGCCGTCGATGAGGGGTTCGCTGAGTGCTCCGACATGCCGCGAGACTATCGGCCACGGCTCTGCCGCGGCGGGTGTGGCCCAGAAGACGCGCCGCCACCCGACCCCGGCCGCGCGGCGTCCGGGCCGGCTCCCGCGCTGTCCGGTGGGTCGCCGTCCGCGTCCGGCCGGGCGTGCGTCGGGCCGGCCGGCGACGATTCGGGTACGCACACCGCCGACTCCGACCGGGCGGAGCCGCCCGGCTCCCGGCTGACCTGCACGTGCTGGCCGGCGCGCGGCAGCCCGTCGGACGGGGTCACCGCCCCGGCGAGCACCGGTAGCTCCCGGGTCGCCACGTCCGGGCGTACCTCGGCCACCCGGTACGTGTCGCGGCCGGCCGCCTTCGCGGCGTAGAGCGCGTCGTCGGCGGCCTCCAGCACCTCGCGTCCGGTGCTGCCGTTGTCCGGATAGACGGCGATGCCCACCGACACGGTCACCAGGACCGGTCCGGCGTCCGCCTCGACGGCGATCGGGGTCTCGCGCACCACGGCGCCGAGTCGCTCGGCCACGATCGCCGCGCCCCGCGCGTCGGTCTCCGGCAGCAGCAGTACGAACTCCTCGCCGCCCTGCCGGAAGGCCAGGTCGACCTCGCGGATCTCGCCGCGTACCCGCCTGGCGAACTCGGCCAGCACGGTGTCCCCGGCCGCGTGCCCGTACGTGTCGTTGACGTCCTTGAACCGGTCGAGGTCGAGCGCGAGGATGCTCAGCATCCGCCCGAACCGGCTGGCCCGTTCCACCTCCCGGCGGATCGACTCGCGCAGGTAGCGGTAGTTCCACAACCCGGTGAGCGGGTCGGTGAGCGAGAGCCGCTGCGCCTCCTCGTGCACCCGGACGTTGTCCACGGCCACCGCCGCGTGACCGGCGAAGGTGCGCAGGGTGACCAGGTCGTCGTCGTCGAACTCGTCGGCGCCCAGCCGGTCGTAGAGGGCAAGCACCCCGAGTGCCGCCGCCGCTGCGTTGGCGTCGTCGGTCGGCGTCGAGGACGCGGAGGGGGCCGCCGCGGCGCCGCCCGGGGCGGCGAACGGGACTGCGACATAGGTACGGCAGCGCGGCTCACCCGACGGTGCCTCAGCCGGCTCGACCCTTCCCCGCTGTGGTTCCCCGGTGGCGGCGACAGCCCCGACCACGCCGACACCCACCGGCACCCGAAGCGTCGACGGCCCGTCCGGGTCATCCTCGGGCCACCGTCCGTCCAACCCCTCGGTGCACTGTGCGACGAGCACCCCGCCCGCCTCCACCAGCAACACGGCGCCGGCGCGCGCGCCGGTGGCCCCGATGGCGCTGTGCAGGATCACCCGCAGGATGCGTTGCAGGTCGTGCGTGCTGGCCAGCGTGTCACCGAGCACACCGAGGTGCCCGCGGAGCTGGTCCCGGTTGCTGGTCAACGCCGCGACGTAGGAGCCGGTCTCCCGGGTCATCCGGTTGAAGGCGGCGGCCAGCCGGCCCAGCTCGTCGCGGCTGCGGACCGGCACCCGGGCGGTCAGGTCGCCCTGGGCCACCCGGTCGACCGCGCCGGCCAGCTCGACGAGCGGTCGGGTGGTGACCCGGGCCAACCGCCAGGCGCTCAGTACGGCGAGGAGCGCGGCCAGGACGACCACACCCACGAGCGTGGCGTGCAGCCCGGGCGGCCGCTCGCTGGGAACGGAGAGCACCAGGGGCAGTGGCTGCGCGTCGGACGGCCCGATCCTCCGCACGTACCGGCCGTCGGTGGTTTCGGTGACCCGCTCGCCGTCGACGGTGCTGGCCGCGGCCAGCACCGCGTCGCGTACCTCGCGGGACTCGGTCGTGTGGGTGACCCGCGCGGCGCTCGCGCCGCTGTCGAGCAGGGTGACCGCCACCCCGGTCACCGCCGCCAGCCGGGCCACGAAGGCCGGATCGACCAGGTGCGCGGCGGTCACCGTGCCCAGCAAGGTTCCGGAGCGGTCGCGGAGGTCGACCTGGGCGGCCAGCGCACGGAACGGGCTGACCGAGCCGTTGGTCTCGCCGTTGGGCGGACCGTTCGTTCCGCCGTTGGCCGGGCCCGTGGTTTCGCCGCCGGTCGGGCCGTTGATGTCGCCGTTGGTCGGGCCGGAGCAGTCCCGCCAGGGGGCCGTCGGAGCGCCGGGCGACACGTAGCTGACCTTGCCGGTCACGTCGGTGATCAATACAGCGGCAGCCAGGCCACGGCCGACCAGTTGGGCTGCCGCGACGGCCGGGTCGGCGGTGAGGGCCACCGCGTCGGCGGTGGCCCGCAGCTGCTGGCAGAGCGCGTCGACCGAGGTACGCACGGCGGACGCCGCCACCGCCAGCCGCTCGGTGGAGCGGCTGCGGTCCACGGCTGCGACCGTCGAGGCGACGAAGAGCGCGCCGAGCAGGACCGGCCCGAGCACCACCACGAGGAAGGCTGCCGTCAACCGCCCGCGTAGCGTCACTCGGTCCCCCCGGAAGTTCCGCCTCCGTTGCTTGCGATGCTGACACAGAGCAACCGTGGGAGAGGCGTTGCGTCAGGAGTGTTGCGTGCCGGAATTTTCTGATGAAGCGGAAGTGACGCGTGCGGCGAAGCGGGACGCCCGCGTGGAACTACTCGCCCGCCGTCGCTCGCTGACCGAACCCACCCGGTCCGCCGCCGCCGGGCGCGTGCAGGCTGAGCTGGTCACACTGGTACGCAGACTGCGCCCGCGCAGGATGACGGCGTACGTGCCGATCGGCTCCGAACCGGGCGGCGCCGACCTGCCGGAGGTGCTGCGGGCGGCGTTGCCAGCCGACGCCGAGCTGCTGCTGCCGGTGCTCCTCGCCGACCTCGATCTGGACTGGGCGGCGTATACCGGGCCGGCGGACGTGATCGCCGCCGGTCGGGGTATCCGTGAGCCGACCGGTGTCCGCCTCGGGGTGGACGCCGTGGCGGACGCGGAGCTGGTGGTCGTACCGGCCCTCGCGGTCGACCACCACGGTCGGCGGCTCGGGCGGGGCGGCGGCTCCTACGACAGAGCCCTCGCCCGGGTGCCCGAGGCGACGCTGACAGTGGTACCTCTGCACGACGGCGAGCTGGTCGACGCGCTTCCGGCGGAGCCGCACGACCGGCTCGTCCGCGCGGTCGTCACTCCCGCCGACGGGGTGCGTACGCTTGACGGCGGCCCGGGTGCGGCGCACGGTGTCGCGCCCCACACGTCCGCTGGACGAACCCGGGGCGAATGACGCACCATTGGCACTCGAATACGTCGAGTGCCAACTGGCTGAGCCCAGATCCGGAGGAGAACGTGCCCACGTACCAGTACGCCTGCACCACGTGCGGTCACCAGCTCGAGGCGGTGCAGTCCTTCTCTGACGAGCCGCTGACCGAGTGCCCGGCGTGTCAGGGGCGGCTGCGCAAGGTCTTCAACTCGGTCGGAATCGTCTTCAAGGGCTCGGGCTTCTACCGCACCGACTCGCGGGCGTCCGGCTCCGAGACGACGGCCGGCGGCACGGCCAGCAAGCCGGCGAAGTCCGAGTCGTCGTCCGGCGACAAGTCCGGGTCGTCCTCGTCCTCGTCGTCCGGTTCCTCGTCCGGGTCGTCCTCGTCCTCGGGGTCGTCGGCGGGCGGATCGTCCTCCGGCGGATCGTCCTCGGGGGGGTCCAGCGGCGGCAAGGCCCCGGCGGCCAGCTCCGCCTCCTGAGGCCCGGCGGCCCCGAGAGAAGATCGATACCCGGCGGGCCGTCGGCCACCCGGCCTGATCCCGACGGACTCCTCGCCCACCCGGCTTGATCGACTCGGGTTCACGGAAGGCGGCCCGTCCTGGTCACCCTGACAGCCCGACTTCCGTGACTTCGAGTCGATCACGGCTGCGGCCGTAGCACATCTGGCCGACCGGCGGGCGTTGTCCACAGGCCGGCCGGTTATCCACAGGTGCCCGCCGACGGCCGGCGGACCACGGTGGGAACGACCTAGCCTGCCGCCGAGGGTGTCGCTGCGACGTCCTCGGACGGGAGGCGACAGAGGCGATGGGCGACCCAGACTCCGTGCGGGCGCTGCGTCCTCTGCGCCGGCTCATGATGCCCGGCGGGCGCACCCTGCTCCGGGCCGTTCTGGTCGCCGCGCTGCTCGGCCTTGCCGCCGCCGTCCTGCACGCCCCGCCCAGTTGCCCGCCGAGTGCCTCGTCCTCCCCTGATTCGGCACGGACAGACGGCTCCGCCGGCCAGGTCGACGGAGGCGGCTCACCCGGTCCCGACGCACGCGACACCGGCGGGCCACCGTCAGCCGGCCCCACCGGAGGAGGCGGCACAGCCACCGGCGACGGCTCGGTCAGACCGCTGCCGCTGCCCAGCGGCGCTGTCGGGGTGCCGATCCGGCTGGCCGAGCCGGCCGCTCTCGCGGTGGCTCGTCCCGGCACCCGGGTCGATCTGCTCGCCGCGACGCCCGACCGGGCGGGCGCTGAACCTGCGCTGCTCGCACAGGCAGCTCTGGTACTGGACGTCCTGGGTGCCGACGCGACCGACGGGTCCACCGCGCTCTACCTGGCCCTTCGCCCGGACCAGGCCCAACGCGCCGTCGGGCTCCCCGAGGGCACCCGGTTCGCCGTCGTCGTCCGCAGCTGAGCAGCCGCTGCCTCGCGGGGGGGTCAGTCCCAGTGTGGGGGGCGTTCGGCGAGCAGCCAGTCGTCGTTGCCGCCGGACCGCTCACCCCAACCACGGTCGGTGTCGTCGGAGGTCTGCTCGGGCAGCACCACGAAGTCTTCGCTCAGGTCGACGGTCCGGTCATCGTCGCCGCGTACGCCCTGCTCGCCGGGGTCCTCGGTGCTCACGACCGGCAAGACTAGCGCAACAGGGCACCTCCACCGCGCCGACGCGGGTCGGTTCCGTGACCACGTCGGCACGGTCGCGGGAGACTCCTCCGACGGTGCCGCGCCGGCAAGAGGCGACCGAGCCGCGCCCGCGTTGGTAGCGTCGGACGGCGTGACGACCCCCAGCGGTGGCAGCACCCCGGACGACTACTGGCGACGGCCCGACGCCGACGCGGCGGCGAACGAGCCTCCCACCGCGCCCACAGCCACACCCGCGAGCGGGTACGCCGGCCCACCGCCGAGCGTGCCGCCACCAACGGGCTGGCGTCCACCCGTACACCTGCAACCGGCGCCACCTCGGCGGCTGCCGCCGCAGGACATGGCCGGCCTGGATGCGGCGGAGCAGCGCTCGCAGCGGGTCACCTACGGCTTCGGCGCGGCGGCGGGAGTGGTGCTGGTGTTCCTGGTCTGTCTGCTCTGCTCGCGGATCATCTTCTGACTTCCGGGCAGCGCAGGTCAGAGGGTGGTGCCCCAGACCGCCTCTGCGCCGGTGTGGCCGGTCAGGTAGACGTAGACCAGTGCGGCGATGGACAGCGCCACTGTCGCCACCGCCAGCACCGGGGTCACCAGCCCCGGCAGTTGCGGCACCCGGGGGTGCCCACTGGTCGCCACCAGCAGCAGGATGGCCACGATCCCGAGCGGTACCACGATGCGGAACAGGATGTCGCCGTAGCGGGAATGCTCGAAGATCTGGTCGAGGATCTGCCCCTGGAAGCCCCGGGCCACCAGCGCGTCGGTGAACACCTCACCCGACTTGACGGCCACGAACGCGGTCACCGGTGCGACCACGGCGAGGAGACCCACGGCCCAGTCCAGACGGTGTCGCCACCGGGGCAGACCCACGTACGCGATGGCCAGCACCGCCAAGAGCGGTACGAACACGACGACCGCGTGGACCACCAGGACGTGTACCGGTAGGCCCAGGATCTCCTCGAACATCGAACCCTCCAGGTGGATCACGGTCAGGGGGTGGTCAGCGTACGGTCCGCCGGTCGTCCCCCGGCTCTCGACCGGACACACGCGTAACTCAACGATCGGGTTCACCGTCTCGGGCGCGGTCCCGATCTTCCCGGGGCTGTGTCGGTGGCCACCCGGACCCGGCGACGGTTGTCGATGCTGGTCGCGCGTGCTGTCATTGGCCAATGTCCGGTGCCGAGGAGCTGCTGCGATCGAAGGGTCTGCGTGTCACGCGGCCCCGCCTCGCGGTGCTCGACGTGCTCGGCGGTGGCGGCCACCTGGAGGTCGACGAGATCGCCCGGCGGGTCCGTGAACGCCTCGACTCGGTCTCCACGCAGGCGGTCTACGACGTGCTGGGCGCGCTGTCCCGGGCCGGACTGTCCCGCCGGATCGAACCGGCCGGTGGTCCCGCCCGCTACGAGGCACGGGTCGGCGACAACCACCACCACGTGGTCTGCCGGGGCTGCGGCGAGATCGCCGACATCGACTGTGCGGTCGGCAGTGCGCCGTGCCTGGAGCCGAACGTGACGCACGGCTTCGAGGTGGACGAGGCGGAGGTGACCTTCTGGGGTCTCTGCCCGGACTGCCGGGCTCGCCGCTCCGCCGACGTCTGATCCGGCGGCAGCGACTGACGTGTCCGGCGAGGTCGGGCAGACCGTGGCACTCTTGGGCGGTGGACTCCGATGACCTCGGCCTCTTCGGTCCGGGTTCGGTCACGTGGAAGGTGCACGAGGAGCCGATCCTGATCGTCGCCGGCCTGCGCTCGCTCTACCTCCAGGCGTTGCATCCCCGCGCGATGGCCGGGGTCGCGCAGAACAGCAACTACCGCACCGACGCCTGGGGCCGTCTGGTCCGCACCGCCACCTACGTGGCGACCACCGTCTACGGGACCACCGCCGAGGCGGAGGCGGCCGGTGCGCGGCTGCGCCGACTGCACGACCGACTGCGGGCCACCGACCCGGTGACCGGGGAGTCGTTCCGGATCGACGAACCGGACCTGCTGCGCTGGGTGCACGTCACCGAGGTCGAGTCGTTCCTCAGCACGGCCCGGCGGGCCGGGCTGCCGCTGACCGACGACGAGGTGGACGGCTACTACACGGAGCAACGCCGGTCCGCCGCTCTGGTCGGCCTGGACCCGGCCACCGTGCCCGGCACCGCGAACGAGGTCGCGGAGTACTACCGAGCCGTACGGCCGGAGCTGCGGATGACCCGTGAGGCTGCCGAGACGGCGGTCTTCCTGACCGCTCCGCCGTTGCCGTGGAAGCTCAGCCTGCCGGCCCGGTTGGGCCTCACCCTCGGCCCGCCGCGCTGGGCGTACCTGGGGATCGCCGGCACCGCGTTCGGACTGCTCCCGGCGTGGGCGCGCCGGATGTACGGCGGGCTCGGTCTGCCCACCACGTCACTGTCGGCGGATCTGACGGTGCGGGCCCTGCGCCTCGGGTTCGCCGCCGTGCCCCGTCGCTACCTCGAGGGGCCGTTGATACAGGCCGCCAAGGAGCGGGCCGCGCGCCACGCCGCCACCTCGCTGGCCGGCTGACCCGACTGCCCGCGCCGGAGGTCAGCCGTCGGCGTGCCGGTCCACGGCTGCCCACGGTTCCTTGCCCGGCACCTG
>NZ_JBSFBM010000225.1:0-11328 GCF_053592955.1 Micromonospora sp. NPDC002411
CAGTTAGCGATCACCGCCACGCCGTGACCTCACCCGACCGACCCCCACTTACGCCCCGCCGCGGCCCGCGCGTTGGTCGAGGCGTTCCAAGCCGGTGTACGCCGAGCCGAGGCGACAGGCGTCAGGTCCAGCGTGGCCGACCCGGGCGCGACAGTCGACCTGCCGAGCACACCGGGAGGCGCCGGCCCGACGGTGGCAGACAACGCTGGCCCGTCGGACGGCGCTCCGGGTCGACCCCGGCTGAGCCGACGGGTGCCGGGGGCGAACCTCACCGTCGTCCCGGCGTGCCAACCGGCCAGTACGCACCTCGGTGACCCGGCCGAGGTCCGGAACCTCATCAGCGAGTTCGAGGCGGGCGTTGCCCGCGCTCTGCGCGAAGTCAGCCCAGACCACCGGAACGAAGAAGGATCATCACGGTGACCAGCCCCTTCCTGCACGACAATGTCGAGCACCAGAGCCAGCCCGCCGCCAGTGGGGACCTCAGCCCGGAGGCCCGCACGTTCAACTGGCTGCTTGATTCCTTCACTTCCAGCACAGCCGGGGTCCTGGAGGCGATCGCGGTCTCCTCGGACGGCCTGCTGATGGCCATGTCGGCGATCAAGGACCGGTCCAACGCGGAACGGTTGGCGGCTGTCGTGTCCGGGATGACCAGCCTGGCCGGTGGGGCAGCCAGCTGGTACGCGCTCGGCGGTCTGAACCGGGTGATCGTCGACATGGCCGACGGTTACCTGCTGATCAGCGCGATCAGCAGCGGTTCCGTGCTCGGGGTGGTCGCCGACCGGTCGGCGAACCTGGGCACCGTCGCATACGAGATGACGCTCTTCGCCGGGCGGGCCGGCGGTGCCCTGACCCCGCGTCTGATCGTCGAGTTGAAGAACGCCGTCCAGCAGTGACCCCGGAGGTCGCCGGCGAGGACGCGGACCCGGACCCCAGGGTCCGGATCCGCCCGTACCTGCGCACGCCGCCTCCTGCGGGGGACGGCGCGGCGGCACCGGCGCTGCCCGAGCCGGAGCTGGGCGGTGGCGGGCCGGCAGGTCCGCGTCCGTTCGTGCTCACCTCCGGGCGGGTGGCCGGTGCCGACCCGGCGATCGGGCTGGAGACCCAGGTGACCGTCCGGATGGACAGCGGCTGGTGGTCCGGCCCGCCGGACGCGGTGATGGCACCGGAGATCCAGGCGATCATCGCGCTCTGCGCCGAGCCGATCTCGGTGGCCGAGATCTCGGCCCGGACCCGGTTGCACTTCGGTGTGACGCGGGTCCTGGTCGGTGACCTACGGGCGTCCGGGCACCTGGACGTGCACGTCTCCGACACCGACGACGCCCTCGATCCCAATCTCATCCTGCGAGTGATTGATGGACTCCGTGCGATCTCCTGAATGGCCGGTCGCCCCGCTGGGCGGGGCCTCCGCGAACAGCGCCGCCGCCCGGTACGGCATGTCACCGGGAACCGGGCCGATAGTCGGGCGCGCCGGTCCGCCTCCGAGCGCCCCACCGCCGCCGTACCAGCCCTCGTCGGGTGCGCTGCCGACGCCGCCGGTCGGTAAGCCGGCCGCGCCGCCGATCCCGGTCAAGATCCTGGTCGCCGGGGGCTTCGGGGTGGGCAAGACCACCACGGTCGGCGCGATCTCCGAGATCGCACCCCTCACCACCGAGGCTGAGATGACCACCGCCGGGATCGGCGTGGACGACCCGGGTGCCCGGTCGACCAAGACGACCACCACCGTGGCGATGGATTTCGGTTGTGTGACCATCGACCGCAGTCTCAAGCTCTACCTGTTCGGCACGCCGGGGCAGTCCCGGTTCGGCTTCATGTGGGACGACCTCGCGCGGGGGGCGCTGGGCGCGCTGGTGGTGGTGGACAGCTCCCGGCTGGACGACTGCTTCCCGGCGATCGACTTCTTCGAGCGGGCCGGGCTGCCGTTCGTGGTCGGGGTCAACGCCTTCGACGGGCGCCTGGCCTTGGAGCTCGGCGAGATCCGTTGGGCGCTGGCCATCGGCGACCATGTGCCGCTGGTGCAGTTCGACGCCCGGGACCGGCTGTCGGTGCGGGACGCTCTGCTGGTCGTCCTGGACCGTGCGCTGGACCGGGCAACGCGGGACCGGAGGGCCTGAGCCGACCGGCTCCGGCCGTGGCGGGAAGGAGTGATGTGGTGAGGGGTGACCTCGACGAGACGCTGGCGCGACTGGCCCGGCGCGAGGAGGCGCAACGCCGACGGGTCAACGACCAGGACGACACCACACCGCCGTCGGGTCAGCCGGTTCTCGGGCGCGGCAACGCCCGGCCGGGCCGGCACGACCCCCGCCACGCGGGGGCCGACCCCTCGGGCGACACGGCCGGGTGGGGTCCGGTCGAGGAGGTGGCCGAGGCGGTACGCCAGGTCGTCGGTGCCCACCCGGGGCTGGCGGTCACCGTGCACGTGGAGCACGACGGGCGGACGTACCCGTTGCGGGTGTCCTGGGACGGGTCGGACCTCACTGTCGGTCCGGTGCCCGCGGCGGCCCCGATGGAACCTCCACCGACGTGGCCGCTGTCCGGCCGGACGGTGCCCGCCTGGGCTCCCGGACCGGTCGGCTTGACCCCGGACCCGGCGGCCCGGTTGGCCGAGTTGATCCGGCGGGACCCGTCGTTGTTGGACGAGTTGGATCCGCGGCGCTGACCGGCGGAGGTGGCTGACGACAGCTACGGTCGGGCGGTGGCGCAACCCGACCTGACCTTGACGGCGAGCCTACGGCCGGCCGCGCTGGACGCCCGACGGGGCATCGTACGGCTGCACCCGGAGGCGATGACCGCGCTGGGCCTACGTCCCGGCGACCCGGTCCGTCTCGCCGGCCGCCGGGAGACGGCCGGGATCGTGGCGGCGGCTGCTCCGGGCGCGAGCAGCGCCCTCCTGTACGCCGACGACCTGGTCCTGGGCAACCTGGGCCTGCGCGACGGCGGTCAGGTGCGGGTCAGCCCGGTGCCGCTGACCCCGGCGGGTCGGGTCGTCCTGGCCGGTCCGGTGGGGGTGGTGGCGGCGGTGAGCCCGGAGATGCTCCGGCTCGCCCTGCTGGGCAAGGTGCTCACCGCCGGTGACGACGTGTCGCTGTTGCCGCAGGACGTGCTGCCGGACGCGTCGGTGCGCGGCCTGGTCGAGGCGGCTCGTCGCAGCCTCGCCAACACCGTCGGTTTCGCCTGGACCAGCACCCTGCTCACAGTGGTCGCGGTCGAGCCGGCCGCCGGCGCTCTGGTCACCATGAACACGGCGGTCGCCTGGGAGCATGGCGCGGCCACGCACGGGCCCGGCCCGGTCGACACCGCGCCGCCCGAGCCGCGCGGCACGACCGACACGGCCCCGGCCGACGACGCCCCGGACGTGGACGAGCTACCCGGGCTGCGGGCCCAGGCCGAGGAGCTGACCGAACTGCTCGACCTCGGTTTCCACCACCGGGAGGTACTGGGCCGGCTGGGCACCACCATCTCCCTGGGGGTGCTGCTCGTCGGCCCGGCGGGCTCCGGGAAGTCGGCGCTGGTCCGGGCTGTCGCCGCCCGGGTCGGTGCCCGCGTCCACGCGATCTGGGCACCGGAGGTGGCCGCGCTGGCCAACCAGGCCGCCGCCGACCGACTGCGCGCCGCGGCGACAGCGGCCCGCGCGGGCGGTCCTGCTGTGCTGCTGGTCAGCGACGTCGAGGCGCTCGCACCGGCGGACGAGCCCGGCCCGGTGGCGACGGTGTTCCGCCAGGTGCTCGCGGAAAGCGTCCGAGCCGGCGTCGCAGTGGTCTGCGCCACCAGCCGACCGGAGGCGGTCGACAGCGCGCTGCGCGCGCCGGACCTGTTGTCGCTGCGGATCAACGTCCCGCTCCCCGACCAGGCGCTACGCCGCGAACAGCTCACCGTGCTGACCCGGCAGGTGCCACTGGCCGACGACGTCCGGCTGGACGAGGTGGCCGGGCGGACCCCCGGGTTCGTCGCAGCGGACCTGGCCGCGCTGGTCCGGGAGGCCGGCGTACGCGCGGCACTGCGGCAGAAGTCCGCCGAGACGCCGACGGTGTCGATGGCCGACTTCACCGCCGCCCTGGAGGTGGTCCGGCCGACCACGATGGCGGCGTCCACCCTGGACCTGGCGTCGGTGACCCTCGACGACGTGGGTGGCCTGGACGAGGTCAAGCAGACACTCACCGAGTCGGTGTTGTGGCCGTTGACCTACCCGGACACCTTCGCCCGGCTCGGGGTCCAACCGCCGCGTGGCGTGCTGCTCTACGGGCCACCTGGCTGCGGCAAGACGTACCTGGTCACGGCCCTGGCCGGGTCGGGGCGGGCCAACGTGCTGTCGGTGAAGGGCGCGGAACTGCTCTCCAAGTGGGTCGGCGAGAGCGAGCGCGCGGTCCGGGAACTGTTCCGCCGGGCCCGGGAGGCGGCCCCCACCCTGATCTTCCTGGACGAGGTGGACGCGCTTGCCCCGGTACGCGGTCAGGCCACCGACGGGGGCACCACAGACCGGGTGGTCGCCGCGCTGCTCACCGAACTGGACGGGGTGGAGACGCTACGCAACGTGGTGGTGGTCGGCGCGACGAACCGGCCAGACCTGGTCGACCCGGCGCTGCTGCGACCGGGCCGGTTGGAGCGGCTGGTCTACGTGCCGCCGCCGGACGGGCCGGCCCGCGCGGAGATCCTGCGGGCCGCGTCCCGCCAGGTGCCGCTGGCCCCGGACGTGGACCTGTCGACCCTCGGCGACGAGTTGACCGGCTTCTCCGCCGCCGACTGCGCCGCGCTGGTGCGGGAGGCGGCGCTGGCCGCCATGCGTGAGTCGCTCGCCGCCGCAACGGTCACCGCCGCGCACGTGGCGACCGCGCGAGCACGGGTACGCCCGTCGCTGGACCCGGCCCAGGTGGCCTGGCTGGCCGCGTACGCCGCTGATCGGGAGTGAGCAGACCAGCACAACCTTTCGTCGCGCCCCAGACGTCCGTAGAACGTCATGCTCCTGAGTGGAGTCGTCCACTCCGACGTCAGGCGGTGCTCCTTGCACAGGCTCTTCTCCCTTCTCGTCGTCCCGCTGCTGGCGGCGGCGACAGTGTCCACGGTCGGCGCACCGGCGGCCGCCCACCCGTCGAAGCCGTTCCCGGCCCGGATCGCCCTGCCCGACGGGTTCACCCCCGAGGGGTTGACCATCGGCCACGGCACGACCGTCTACGTGGGATCCGTTCTCGACGGCGCGGTGTGGCGGGGTGACCTCCGCACTGGGCGCGGCTCGGTGCTGATCCCCGGCACACCGGGTAAACCCAAGGCGGGCCTCGAACTCGACCGGCGGGGCCGGCTCTGGACCGCCGACTTCTACACCGGCGGGGCCAGCGTGTACGACCCGCGCACTGGTACCCGGCTGGCCCACTACCAGTTCAACGACGGGTCGAGCACCCTGGTCAACGACCTGGTGATCACCGAACGGGCGGTCTACTTCACCGACTCCGTACGCCCGGTGCTGTACGTGGTGCCGCTGGGCCCGGGCGGTCGGCTGCCGGCTCCCACCGCCTTCCAGGTGCTGCCACTCACCGGTCCCGGGGCGACGCCGGACGCGTTCAACAACGGGATCGTGGCGCTGCCGAACGGAGATCTGCTGGTCGCACAGATGCTGACCGGGCAACTGGTACGCGTCGACCCCCGTACCGGCGGCAGCGGTCTCTTCGACCTCGGCGGCTACTCGGTGGACCGGGCCGACGGGCTGGTGCTGCGGGGGCGCACCCTGCACGTGATCCGCAACCTGTCCAACGTCATCGCCGTGGTCCGGCTGAACGGCGCGTACACCGCCGGGGTGGTGCAGCGGGAGATCACCGGGCCGCAGCTGCGGTCACCGGCCACCGGCGACCTGCTCGGCTCGGCGTTGTACGTGGTGAACGGCCGCTTCGACGTGGAGTCGACGCCGAGCACCGACTACGACATCGTCCGCGTACCTGCCTGACCCCTGACGGTCGGCGGTGGCCTGCCCGGTCGCCGCCGACCGGACGGCGTCAGAGCGCGGGTGGCGTCGAATCCAGGCAGATCTCGGCGCGCACCTTCCCGCCCTGCTCATGCAGTTTCGCGCCACATTTTTCGAGGACGGCGACAGCGCCTACGTTGTCCGGAGTCGTCTCCGCTACCACGATCCGCATGCCCGCTCGGGCGGCGGCGTTCAACAGCTCCCGCAGGGCGGCCGCGCCGATCCCCTGTCCGCGCGCCGAGCGACCGAGCCACATCCCCGTCTCGACCGTGTCGGGCTCGTCACAGTGCGTCATCCGCACCATGCCCACCACCTCGCCGCCGGCGAGGATCGCGTACATCTGCGAGCGGGTCGGGCCGTCCAGACCTCCGAAGCTCGCCCGATGGAACTCCCGAAACGCCTCGCGGCGGGCGAGCGACCAACCGGCGGGGGCTTCGACCGGCGGCATGACATCGCCGGGCTCCGCCTCGGCAGCCGCTACGGAGAGCAACGGCTCCAGGTTCCCCTCGTCCACCGGCTCCAGCCGGACCGCACCCGCCACGTGCCGCAGTCTGCCGCCCCCATCGGCCGAAGTCCACCCCAATGGCGATGCACTGGCGGTCCGGCTACCGGTCCCGGCCGGTCGGGCGGCCTGGGTGTTGCTCATCACGCTCTGTCGTCACCCGTTGGTGGTCAGGCGGTCGGCTCGAACTCGCAGAACACCACCGAGGCGTCGTCGGTCGCCTTGTGCCGGCGCAACCGATCACTGTGGTCGCGCTCGGCGGCCCGGACCCGGTCGATCAACCCGCCCGGCCCGTCCACGCTCAGCAGGTCCAGCAGACCGGGCCAGTCGGTCAACCCGAACTGCTCCACGGCGCTGGACGCGCCGTCGCTGAGCAGAGCCGCCCGGCGGAGCGCCGTCGGACCGTGCCGGGGCAGGGTCCCGGTCACCGCGTGGAAGGCCGCGTCGGGGTCGGCCGCCGCGACCCAGTAGCCGTGGGTGCGGTTCATCCGCTCCCGCTGGACGCTCACCGCGTGCCGGAACCGGGTGGCCGGGTCCGCCGCCCCGCCCGGCAGCACGGCGACCGTCTCCCGCAACTCCGCCATCGCCGCGTCCAGCCGGTTGTCGGTCACCACGCTCACCTGACCGCCGCAGTCCAGGACCAGTGGGCTGTCGCAGAGCACCAGGTAGTCGACCTGGTCACCGCAGTCGCGCAGGAGGCAGACCGTGCTGGACGGGGTGCCGGGATGGTCGAGGTCGCACTGCTCGCCGTGGTCGGCGCGTACCGCGAGGATGGCGGCGGCCAGGTTACTGGTCAGACGGGCCGCCGGGCGGACCGCCTCCGCCACGGCGATCCGGGCGGCCAGGTGCCGCACGTACCACTCCGGCCCGTGCACGCAGCCGGTGTCGAAGCCCTCCGGCACTGTCGCGCCGTCGAGGACACCGACCAGCGGGCCGATCCGGAAGACCAGATCCTCGTTGACCGGTCGGCCCGGGGCCGGCGCGGACGCGGATCGCACCCGCATCGTCGACGCCGGCCCCGGCACGCCGATCGGGTCAGCGCTGCCGGAGGTCGTCGGCGGCCGCATGCGCCTCTCCCTGCACCTGGCCGGCGGCCGAACGGCCCTGGTCGCGTACCGCGGACATGCCCTGCTGGGCGCTGGAGCGCACCGACTGTGCCGCCTGCTGCGCCGGCTCGCGCATGTTGTCCTGCATCTGGCGCCCGACCTGGCTCGCCTGCTGGCGAAGCTCGTCGGAGTGCTCACTGACCAGGCCGCGGGCCCGTCCGGCGAGTTGCCGCTCCCGCCCGCTCGGCGGAATCAGCGAGGCAGCCAGCAGACCGACGCCGAAGGCGACCATACCTGCGGCAAGCGGGTTGCCCTGTGCCTGCTCACGGGACTGCTGCCCGAGCGACCGGGTCTCGTCGCGTACCGCTCCGGCCGCGTGCGACATCCGTTGGTTGGCTTCCTGACCCAGATGGTTGGAGTTGCCCATCATCTTCTCCTTCGCTCGGGTGAGCGCGCCACGAGCCTGCCCGACGCTGTCACCGGCGATCCGACGCGGGTTGACCTTGTCGGCCAGGGCGTCGACGTCACTGCTCAACTCGTTGCGGGTGGTCTCGATCTCCCGCCGGATCCGATCCGGATCACTGGACATGATCTGTTCCCTCCCGACTGGTTCAGCGGCCCCGCAGAGCGTCCGGCAACTCCCGGGCGGTCTGCTTCGTCCGGGGCAGAACGGCACGTGCCCGCTTCAGCTGGGTCCGGGCGTTGAGGAAGAGGCCACCGGCGACGGCGGCCCAGATGATCGCGACGATCAGCGCCGCCCATCCCTGGTCCATCACGTTGGACAGCCCCCACCACACGGCGTACGAGACGAACAGCACGGCCAGGAACCCGGCCACCCCCGCACCGCCGAACATCCCGCCGGCCTTGCCCGCCTGGCTGACCTCCTCGCGCAGCTCGGCCTTGGCCAGCTCGACCTCCTTGCGCACCAGAGTGGACATGTCCCGCGTCACGTCACCGAGGAGTTCACCGACCGACGCCTGGGTGCGTTCCTTCTCCGGGGCGCTCACGGTGCGACCCCGCCGGGCAGGTCCGACTCGGGACGACCGGCCGGCGAGACGTTCCGCGCCCGCGCCGTCCCGACGTACGGCTGCTGACCGGTATCCGCCGGTGCGCCCTGCGGTGCCGGCTGCGCGCCGCCCGAACTCCCGTTTCCACCGTCGCCGGAGGCGGGCGCGGTCAGACCACGGGTGAGCCGCCCGACGAGTAGTCCGGCGACAGCCGCGCCCGCCAGGAACGTCCCCGGGTGGCGACGTGCGTACGTGCGTACCTCGTCGAGGACCTCGCCGGGTTCGCGTTCGTCGAGCCACCCGGCGGCCTGCTGGGCGGCGTCGGCCGCCTTGCGTACCACCTGACCGGCCAGCCCGGAGTCGCCGTCCCGCTCGGCCATCGAACCGAGGTTCTGGCCCAGGTCGCGAAGTCCTTCGGCGGCCCGTCGCTGTTGCGTCTGCGCCTGATCTCGAAGCTGCCCACCGGCCTGGCCGGTCAACTGCTGGGCCTGTCGTCGCGCCTCAGCGGCCACCTGCCCGCCCTGTTCGGCGGCGCTGTGGGCGACCTGACCGCCCGCCTGGGTAGCCTGGTGGCCTACTCGGGAAGCCTCCTGCCGGGCCTGCTGCGCACGCCCGCTCTGATTCGTTGCCGTCATGCTCCGCTCCCCCCTGGGTGCTCGGTCGCCTGGCGACCCCGGAACGTCTGCCGCCTACCCGCCTGGCCAGCCGGCATGCGAGGTGCCGACTGGCCGGGACGGGAAGGCCGGCAGTGGGGGCGTCACCGGGAGGAACCGCCTAACCCGACCGGCAGGGACACAGCGGGAGGTAGTGCGCCAGTCAGCGGCGGCGGTTGCGGGCCCGGGACGAACGCAGCCGACGGAGTCGACCGACCAGCACCGGGTCGGCGGCGAGCGCGGCAGGGTTGTCCAGCAGCCCGTTGAGCAGTTGGTAGTAGCGGGTCGAGGAAACTCCGAACGTGTCCCGGACGGCCTGCTCCTTGGCCCCGGCGTGCCGCCACCACTGCTGCTCGAAGGCGAGGATGGCCCGCTCCCGCTCGGTCAACAGGGCCGCCGGGTCGACAGGCTGGACGGGCGCTGGTTCGTCGGTCGGCTCGGCCGGCTGCGCCGGCTCGTCGGCGGTCTCGATGGGCGGCGCCGGCCGGGGAGTCGGAACGGTCGGCCCGACGCCACCCGGACGAGCGTCGGCGGACGACTCTGGGGTGGTGGCGTCGGCGGACATTCGCTCAGCCTAGCCAGCGAGCACCCCTGTCGCAGCAGCCGGCGCGGCGGTGCCCGAACGCACGGAGGCCCCCGGCGTGTGCCGGGGGCCTCCGTAGCCGGTATCTCAGGAGATGTCGCGGCGACGCATCGCCCAGAGCGCAGCCCCGAGGATCACCACCAAGCCGACCGAGAACAGGACGGACGACTGCTGCCACGTGATGTCCAGCGTGGCGGGTTTGCACTCCCCGTAGAAGGTCGCGTTGCAGGAGTTCCAGTCCTGCAACGTCACCGTCTTCGTCATCCAGGCCAGCGCGTACGTGGGCAGCAGCCAGGCCTCGGCGAACTTCACGTTCGCCATCGCCAGCAGGATGCCCAGGCCGAACTGGCCGACCACCATCACCGCCACCACACCGCCGAGGGCCATCGCGGTGTGCCGACCCAGCGAGGCGAGGGCGAAGCCGATGGTGGTCAGCACCAGCACCAGCGCCACACCGCGTACCCCGGTCAGGATGGCCGACTGCATGACGCCGGAGGTCACCTTCTCGGTGCTGCCCCGGAAGGTGGCCACCGCCCAGAAACCGGCGAACCACAGCACCGCGGCGGGCAGCGTCACGGCCAGGATGCCGGTGAGCAGCGCGGCCAGCTTGGTGAGGAGTACGGTGAGCCGCTTCGGCCGCCAGAGCAGCAGGTTCATCATGCCGCCGGTGCTCCACTCGGCGCCGACGAAGGACGCGCCGATCACGAACCCGACGAGCGCGAGGATCGCCGCGAACGGAATCAGCGTCTCGTCGAACGTCTCCCGGAAGTTGAACGTCGACGGCAGGAACCACTCCGCCTTGATCTCCTCCCGGGGCGGCGGCGTGATCACCGAGCAGTCGGGGGGGTAGCGGCCGTCGGTCGCCGTGCCGGCCGTCTTGGCCTGCTCGCAGGCAACGCGCTCCTGCTCGCTCCAGCGCACCTGCTCCTGGTACTGCTGGTCGGCCTGACGCTCGGCCCGGGCGAGCTGCCCGGCGTCGATCTTCTGGTTGGTGAAGAACACACCGACCACCACCGCGGCCAGCACCACCAGACCGAGCAGCGTCATGTAGCGGGTGAAACGCCGCTTGGCGAGCCGGCGCAGCTCCGTACGATAGAGGCTCACGCGCCCCACCCTCCCCCGGCGGCGCCGGGCTGACCCGTCCCGCCGACCTTCATGGACTCGTCGACCTGCCGGTGCTGACCGGGTACCGGCGCGGTGGCGGTCAGTTCGAGGAAGACGCTCTCCAGATCGACGGCGATCGGCGCCAACTCGCTGACGTAGAGGTTCTGCTCGGCGAGCAGCCGCGTCACCGAGGCCGG
Source organism: Micromonospora sp. NPDC002411 (assembly GCF_053592955.1). Classification (NCBI taxonomy): domain Bacteria; kingdom Bacillati; phylum Actinomycetota; class Actinomycetes; order Micromonosporales; family Micromonosporaceae; genus Micromonospora; species Micromonospora sp. NPDC002411. The sequence continues at coordinate 11,040 of NZ_JBSFBM010000225.1, forward strand.
CTTGTCGACGCCGGCCAGCATCAGGTGGTCGGGGTGCCCGGTGACCCGGATCCCGGCCTTGGTGAGCGCCTCGGTGGCCACCGGCAGGTCGCTGACCGCCTCCAACCGGATCCGGACCGCACCTGACGAGTGCTGTGCGAGCACCTCGTCGACCGGGCCGAACGCGACCCGCCGACCCAGCGAGATGATGGTGACCGAGTCACAGATCAGCTGGATCTCACCGAGGATGTGGCTGGACAGCACCACTGTCATCCCCGATTCGGCGAGGTTGCGCATCAACGTGCGCATC
>NZ_JBSFBM010000226.1:0-11279 GCF_053592955.1 Micromonospora sp. NPDC002411
GGCCCGCGCTCGCCGCCGTCACCGCGATCATCGTGCTCTCCTCGGTCATCGCGATGGCCAGCCCGTTTCTGCTGCGTGCCGTCATCGACCGGGCGCTACCGCAGGGCGACGTGACCCTGCTGGTCTGGCTGGTCCTCGGCATGGTCGCCGTGGCGGCCGTGACCTCCGCCCTCGGCGTCGTGCAGACCTGGATCTCCACCCAGGTCGGCCAGCAGGTCATGCACCGGCTGCGCACCGACGTCTTCAGCCACCTCCAGCGCCAGTCGCTGGGCTTCTTCACCCGCACCCGCACCGGCGAGGTGCAGTCCCGGATCACCAACGACATCGGCGGCATGCAGTCGGTGGTCACCTCCACCGCCACCGCCGTCGCGTCCAACCTCACCACTGTGGTCGCCACCGCGGTCGCCATGGTCGCCCTCTCCTGGCAGCTGTCCCTGGTCTCGCTCGTGGTGCTGCCGCCCGCCGTCTGGCTGACCCGCCGGGTCGCCCGGATGCGCCGGGAGATCACCGCCCAGCGGCAACGTGAACTCGCCGACCTCAACGTCACTGTCGAGGAAGGGCTCTCGATCAGCGGCGTCCAGTTGGCCAAGACCCTCGGCACCGGGCCGGCGCTCATCGAGCGGTTCAGCGCCTCCTCGGCCCGCCTGGTCGACCTGGAGCTGCGCAGCGAGCTGGCCGGGCGCTGGCGGATGGCCTCGATGAGCATCATCTTCGCCGCCGTACCGGCGGTCATCTACCTCGCCGCCGGGCTGCCCGGCACCGCCGGGACGTTGAGCATCGGCACCCTGGTCGCCTTCACCGCCCTGCAGGGCGGCCTGTTCCGGCCACTGATGGGCCTGCTCAACGTGGGTGTCTCGCTCACCGCGTCGCTGGCGCTGTTCGCCCGGATCTTCGAATACCTGGACCTGCCTGTCGACGTGGCCGACCCCACCGAGCCGGTCCGCCTCGACCCCGCCCAGGTGCGCGGTCACCTGCGCCTGGAGGACGTCACCTTCGGCTACCCCGGTAGCGACACCGCCGCCCTCGCCGGGATCACACTGGACGTGTCCGCCGGCACCAGCCTCGCCCTGGTCGGGGAGACCGGGTCCGGCAAGAGCACCCTCGCCGGCCTGGTCAGCCGGCTGCACGACCCGACCGCCGGCCGGATCACCGTCGACGGCGTCGACCTGCGCGACCTGCGCCTGGCCGACCTGGCCGCGATCGTCGGCGTGGTCAGCCAGGAGACGTACCTGCTGCACACCACCGTCCGGGAGAACCTGCGCTACGCCCGGCCGGACGCCACCGACGCGGAGATCGAGGACGCCGCCCGCGCGGCCCAGATCCACGACCTGATCGCCGGGCTGCCCGACGGGTACGACACCATGGTCGGCTCCCGTGGCCACCGCTTCTCCGGCGGCGAGAAGCAGCGGCTCGCCATCGCCCGCACGTTGCTGCGCGACCCGCGCATCCTGGTCCTCGACGAGGCCACCAGCGCGCTGGACACCGAGACCGAGCGAGCCGTGCAACGCGCGTTCGACGTGCTCGCCGAAGGCCGGACCACGATCACCATCGCCCACCGGCTCTCCACCGTCCGCGACGCCGACCAGATCGCGGTGCTCGACCACGGCCGCATCGTCGAGGCCGGCACCCACGACAGCCTGCTGGACCGTAACGGCCGCTACGCCACACTGGCGGCCTGAGCGTCCGCTCAGAAACCCGTCTCGAAACCGTCGCTAAAACTGTCTCATTATTCCGGGTCCAGGTGTCGGTAGACGGTGGCCCGCGAGACACCCAGCGTGGCGGCGATGGCATCCACCGAGTGGGTGCCCGCCGCGTGCATCCGCCGGGCCGTCTCCACCTGCTCCCGACCCAGCGCCCGCGGTCGTCCCGGCCGCCGCCGCCGGTCCGCGGTGCTCGCGCCCGACGGGCCTGCGGCGTCCGTGGCGGCCGGCGTCAGCAGTCGGCGTACGCCGTCGAGCATGTCGGCGCGCAGCACCTCGTCGGACACGTCGACGAAGAAGACGATCGGATCGCTGCACGCCGCCACCGCCTGCGTCGCCAGGACCCGCTCCCGCCGTCCGGCGTCCGGCCCGGCGATGAGGTCGTTGGCCCGCATCGCGACCTCCATCAGACGGTGGTACGTGTCGCCGCGACCGACCAGCGCGATGTCGTGGAACAGCATGCCGAGGGGCCGGCGGTGGGCGAGCATGACGTCCACCCAACCCTCCAGCACCGTCCACCGTGCCTGCTCGACGGGCTGCGTCCGCGCGGTGTCGAGCAACGCCTCCAGATCGACCAACAACGGCTCGACCAGCGCGGAGAGCAGGTGTTCCTTGGCCGGGAAGTGGTACAGGATCGCGGCCTTGGTCAGCCGTAGCCGTTCACCGATCTGCCGCAGCGAGGTGCGCTGGTAACCGTGCTCGGCGAACAGGTCGAGCGCGGCGCGCAGGATCCGGGTGCGAGTGTCGTCCCCGGGGTCGGCGGTCATGCCGGTCAGCCTAGCGACGTCCTGACCGGTGGGCACCATCACCGTTGATTCTACTGACCATCGGTCAGTACAGTGGTGGTGGTCGACGCAGCCAACGGCAGGAGGGGCGATGCCCGTCATCTCGATCGACAACCTGGTCAAGACCTTCGGCGCGATCCGGGCACTCGACGGGCTGGATCTGCGCGTCGAGCAGGGGGAGGTGCACGGCTTCCTCGGGCCCAACGGCTCCGGCAAGTCCACCACCATCCGGATCCTGCTCGGGCTGCTCCGCCGCGACTCCGGAGACGCCCAGGTGCTCGGCGCCGACCCGTGGCGCGACGCGGTCCGCCTGCACCGCCGACTGGCGTACGTGCCGGGCGACGTCAGCCTCTGGCCCAACCTCACCGGCGGAGAAGCCATCGACCTGTTCGGTCGGCTCCGCGGCGGCCTCGACCGGCGACGCCGCGACGAGCTGCTGCAACGCTTCGACCTGGACCCGACCCGCCGCTGCCGCACGTACTCCAAGGGCAACCGGCAGAAGGTCGCCATCGTCGCCGCCTTCGCCTCGGCGGTGGAGCTGTACGTGCTCGACGAGCCCACCTCCGGCCTCGACCCCCTGATGGAGGCGGTGTTCCAGGACGAGGTCCGGCGGGTCAAGCAGGCCGGCGCGACAGTGCTGCTCTCCAGCCACGTGCTCGCCGAGGTCGAGGCCCTCTGCGACCGGGTCAGCATCATCCGCGAGGGGCGCACGGTCGAGTCCGGCACCCTCGCCGAGCTGCGCCACCTCACCCGCACGGCGGTCACCGTCGAGACCGCCCGTCCGCTCACCGGCCTGGACGCGCTTCCCGGTGTGCACGACGTGCACGAGGTCGACGGGCGTACCCATCTGGAGGTCGAGCCGGCGCACCTCGACGAGCTGCTCGGTCAGCTCGTCCGCTCCGGCGTACGCGCCCTGACCAGTACCCCGCCCACGCTGGAACAGCTCTTCCTGCGCCACTACGGCGACGACCCCGCCGCCGGTCCGGCCGATGGTCCTGTCGCCGGTGTTGGGTCGGCTGGTGCCTCGGACGCCGACTCGCAGGTTGGCGCCCCGCAGGCCGGTGCCCGGTGAGCGCCCTCACCGGCACGGCCCTGCTGGCCCGGCTCGTGCTGCGCCGCGACCGGGTCCGGCTCGCCATCTGGGTCCTCGGCACGCCGCTGCTCGGCTACGCCCTCGCCGGCAGCGTCGCCGGCATCTACCCGGACGAGACAGCCCGCCAGGGCTACGCCACCACCTCGGCGTCCAGCCTCGTCGCCCGCGCGTTCAACGGTCCGATCGCCGGCACCGACCTCGGTGCCGTGGTGGTCGCCGAGACGTACGTGACGCTGGCCCTGATCGTCGCCCTGCTGAGCACCTTCGCGGTGACCCGGCACACCCGGCAGAACGAGGAGACCGGCCGGGCGGAGCTGCTCGGCGCCTCAGTGGTCGGCCGGTACGCGCCGCTCACCGCCGCGCTGCTCGTCATCGTCGCGGCGAACACCCTCGCTGCCGTACTGCTGGCGTTCGCGCTGGTCGGCGCCGGCCTGCCGCTCGCCGGCTCCGTCGCGGCCGCAGCCGCGATCGGTGGCGTCGGGGTTGCCTTCACCGCGATCGCCGCGGTCACCGCCCAGCTCTCCGTCACCTCCCGGGGCGCCAACGCGCTCGCCGCCGCCACCGTCGGGATCTCCTTCGTGCTGCGCGCCGCCGGTGACGTGCTCGGCGACCAGAGCGCCGACGGCACCCGCGTGCAGAGCGCCTGGCCATCGTGGATCTCCCCGCTCGGCTGGGGCAACCAGGTACGGGCCTTCGGCGGTGAACGCTGGTGGGTGCTCGCCCTTCCGGTCGCGCTGCTGCTCGCCGGCGTGGCCGTGGCGTACGCCCTGGCGGAGCGACGCGACCAGGGCGCCGGGCTGATCGCACCCCGACGCGGGCCAGCCAGCGCCGCGCCACGACTGCTCAGCCCCGCCGGGTTGGCCTGGCGCATGCAACGCGGCACGCTGCTCGGCTGGGCGGTCGGCCTGGCCGTACTCGGGTTCTCCATGGGCATCGCCGCCGACGAGTTCAACGCCATGATCGACCAGAATCCGGCTGCCGCCGAGGCCATCAACGCGATGGGCGGTGGCGGGGTTCTGGTCGACGCGTACCTGGCCGCGATGCTCGGGCTCTTCGCGCTGACCATCGGGGCGTACGTGGTACAGGCCCTCCTCCGGGTACGCGGCGACGAAGCCGACGGCGTCCTGGAAGCCGTGCTCGCCACCGCTGTCAGCCGTACCCGCTGGCTCGGCACCCAGGTGCTCGCCGCGACCCTCGGCGCGGTCGCGCTGCTGCTGCTCGCCGGCCTGACCACCGGGCTCGGCTACGGCCTCGTCACCGACGATCCGCTCGGCCAGGCCCTCGACCTGGGCGGTGCCGCGCTGCTGCGACTGCCCGCCCTGCTCGTGGTGGCCGGGGTGGTGACCACACTGTTCGGGCTGCTGCCCCGCTGGTCGGTGGTGCTGTCCTGGACGGTCCTGCTGGTCTTCCTGCTGCTCGGGCAACTCGGTGCGGTGCTGAAGCTGCCCCAGGCCGCGCTCGACCTCTCGCCGTACACCCATGTGCCGTCCGTGCCCGCGGTCGACCCGGCGGCGCTGCCCCTGGTGGTGCTGACGGCGGTCGCCGCGGCCCTTCTCGCCGTCGGAGTGACGGCCTTCCGCCGCCGCGACGTGCCGAGCTGAGGCCTTTCCTTGATCGTTGGCAGCTGAACAGTTCGACACGCCGCCGTCTGCACTGCACAGCTGCCAACGATCACCTCGGCTAACACACACTGGGGCGCGGCAGGGCGTCGTCCACAGACGGCCCGCTGTCCACAGACGGCGGGACGGCGCGGTTGTGGAGGGTCGGGGTGAGGTTGGACGGTCCCTGGTGTGGACTCGGTGCTTCAGGGGCTGGTGGAGCTTGGTGACGGGCTGGTCACGCTCGGCGCTGCCCGGCAAGTGGTGCCGTCGTGGACGGTGGAGTCGGCCTGCCGTAACGGCGAGCTGGTGCGAGTACTGCCCGAGGTGTTCGTGGCGGCGCGCCTCGTCGGTGGTCGACCCGATACCCCTGCCCTGAGTCGGCTCGACCCCGCTCTGAGTCATCGCGCGGCTCTCGCCTGGGCCGGAGGCTGCGGCGCACTCAGTCACCTCAGCGCCCTCGACGCGTGGGGGTTACGTCCGCAGGCTGTGGGTGAGGTCGTACACCTGAGTACGCCAGCGAACGCCAACCTGCGGACTCGACCCGGAGTGGTCATTCATCGACGCCGTAACCTGCTCATCGAGCCCCCGCACGTGGTGGTGCGACAGGGGCTGACGGTCACCCGCCTCGAGCAGGCGCTCGTCGACTCGTGGCCGACAATTCCGCCCGCCGAGCGGCGGGCACCAGTGATCTGGGCGGTCAACGAGTGGCTGACCACACCCGAGCGGCTGAGAGTAGCCCTGGAGAGCGTTCCGAAGTTGACCGACCGAGCGGCGTTACGGACACTGCTGACGAGGCTCGCCGAGGGCTGCCGGAGCCCGCTGGAGATCTGGGGACACGAACACGTCTTCACCGGTCCGGGGATGCCGGCGTTCCGTCGACAGGTAGCGGTCAAGGTCGGGCGGCGCACGGTCTACCTCGACATGATCGCCGAGCGCGAACGGGTCAATATCGAACTTGATGGGACCACCACACACGGCGACCCACGTCAGCGGGAGATCGACCTTCGCCGCGATGCCCAGTTGGCGAGTATCGGGATCCTGGTGGTCCGCTTCGCCCACCGCCGGCTGCTGCACGAGATCGACGCGGTACGCCGGGAAACCCTGGCCGTCCTCGCCACCCGCCGGACCTGACGCGATGATGGCCCGCCTGCCGGACCGAGCTGGGCCACCGAGATCGCCCCGGTTGTTGAAAGGGGGAGCGACACTGGGGCTTCCGCGACTGTGGAGGCGCCTCGTGCCGTTCGTCAGATCGCATACCAGGAGGAACGGCGCGCGGGTTCGGGCGCACTACCGCAGGCGGCGCTCCGCCCGTGGACGGCAGAGGTCGACGGTCCGCCGGGTGTCCCGTGGTGGCGGCCCGGCCAAAGGCTGGTTTCTGGTGCTGGCCGCCGTCGTCGGCTTCGTGCTCGTCGGCATGGTCGTCGACTTCGTGCGGCGGCACCCCTTCTGGTCCGCTTTCCTGGCGATCCTCGTCGTCGCCGGAGCGATCACGGTGGTTCTCCTCCTGTCGAGGCAGCGGGCCCGCGAGCGGGCCGACCAAGCCCAGCGCGACAGGCTGATCGCGGTCACCGACACCATGAACGGCCCCGAGTTCGAGCAGTGGTTCGCGCGGATCCTGGTCGCGTCCGGGTTTCGCGATGTCACGGTCTGCGGCGGCTCCCGTGACCGGGGAGCGGACGTCCTGGCTGTCGCTCCTGACGGTCGACGGGTCGTGGTGCAGTGCAAGCGGCAGAGCATCAAGAACCGGGTGGGCAGTGCCGCGATCCAGCGGTTCGCCGGCACCTGCCGGGACATTCACGGTGGCGAGATCTGCATACTCGTGACGAACAGCTTCTTCACCGCGGGCGACGGCATCCGGATCGCCCAGCAGCTCAACATCACCCTCGTCGACCGGGAGGCGCTGGAGATGTGGGCCTGGACGGGGCAACCGCCGTTGGTGGCGCTCGGGGCGTGCTGACGTGAGAGGCCGCAGGGCTTGCCGGGTGCTGGCAGCCTCGGTGGCGTGGGCACCCTTCTGACGCAGCTTCCGGCGCTCCTCGGCGTACTGGTCGGCACCCTCGGCACCATCCTCGCCACGTCACTGGCCGACCGTGCCCGGTGGCAGCGCAGCCAGAGCGTCCGCTGGGACGAGCGACGGCTCGACGCGTACGTCGAATACGCGCACGCCCTCAAGGAAAGTCACATGGTGGCGCTGCGGATGACGGCCGACCTGCGACCGGGATCGCACAGCCACCCGATCGACCGTGATGAGGGCCTCGTTCGCCTCGCCGAGTCGGATGCCCGGCGCACCATCGTCTGGGAGAACCTGTTGCTGCTCGGTGACGAGCCGACCGTCGTTGCCGCGGCTCGTTGGCGCGACGCGATCTGGCAGGTCGAGCGGCTTGCCCGTGGGGTGACCGAGCCCCCGTCGGACATCTCCGACCTGTTGATCCAGATCAACGACGCCCGCGACGGCTACTACCGGGCGGCTCGGCGGAGCCTCGGTGTACGCGGTGGGTCGGTGGAGCAGTCGGCGGCGCTGCGGCAGGCAATGCGTGAACTTCCCGTGACTGGGACCGGCTCGTGACGGTGGATGGTGGGTGTCATTCCTGAGGACGAGTTCGCCCCCAAGAAGGCGGAGATCCTTGTGACGCGACGGCCCCGGGTCACGAGCCGAGGCCAGCACGGTGGCAGCCTCCTGACCAGTTACCGTTGGATTGGCGGGAGGTCAGAGTGGCGGCACGTCAAGGGTTACCGGCAGCGGACATAGCTGATGTGCGGCGGTGGTGCGATCAGCGGGTCCCCGGGCGGGTCCGTGACCAGGTACGCATCGAGTGTGAGGAGGCGGACCGTCACCTGACGATCGTCGAGTGTCGGGCCCCGTGGCGGGTCGAGTTGGGGTCGGAGTGGACTCGTGTTCCCGTCGCGCGCCTCGGGCACACCAGGACCACTGGCACCTGGACGTTGTACTACCGGGAGCGCACCCTTCGGTTCCGTTGGTACGACCTGGTCCCGCCGACAACCAACGTGGGCGAACTCCTCGACGAACTCGATCGGGACCCGACAGCGATCTTCTGGGGCTGACCGCTCGATTTCCCGACAGCATTCGCAGCCCCAACGGCGTACCGTCCGGGTCCACCTATGGGAGGAGTCGGATGAGTTTCCTGCGGCAGGCAGAGCAGTCCCCGGACACCGAGCGGATGTTCGACAGCGACACGAAGGCGATGGGCTATCTGCCCAACTACACCAGGTTGTTCGCCCACAGCCCGGCGGTGTACCTGGCATGGCAGCAGCTCAACGGTGCGGTGAAGGACGGGATGGAACTGCGCCGCTACGAGTTGGCGACCCTCGCCGCAGCCCGGGCCCTGAAATCCTCCTACTGCGGTCTGGCACACGGAAAGGTCCTACGCGACAAGTTCTTCGACGCGCCGACCGTCGCCGCCATCGCGTCGGACCATGGAAGCGCCGGTCTCTCCGCGCAGGAGGTCGCAGTCGTCAACTTCGCCGGAAAGGTCGCGGCCGATGCGAACTCCGTCACCGAGGCCGACGTCGCGGGCCTGCGCGGTCACGGTCTCGATGACACCGATATCTTCCGCGTGATCCTCGCGGTTGGTGCCAGATGCTTCTTCAGTACCGTCCTCAGTGCCGCCGGGGCTGAGCCCGATCCGCAGTACAAGGAGAGCCTGGACGTGGATCTGCGGCAGGCGCTGAGCTTCGGCGGTTAGACCCGGCGAAAACGCACCGACCGGCTGGCCGAGCGCCACCGGGGAGCGCGGAGGCAGCGTTCGCCTCTTATCCGACGGCAGCAGGGCAAGGTGTTCTTCGTAACCGACCTGAAGACCTGGATGCGGGAGTCGTAGCTGGCACGGATCTCGGCGGGCTTCTACCACAACCTGCGGTGGCCCGGGCGATCGTCCACAGGTGCATTCGCTGTCCACAGCGGCCCTCGCCCTGGCGGCGATCAGAGGCACGGTGTGTTCGTGGACGCGCGCCTGCAAGCCCTGCTCGATCGACGTGGTGGCCTGGCCATGCGGCGCGAGATGCTCAGCGTGGTTTCTCCCTGGGCGCTTCAAAGCGCCTGCCGGGCAGGTCGGATGGTCCGGGTGCTACCCGGGATCTACGTTGACGCCGCGCTGGTCCGCGAATCGGAGCCCAGCCTGCCGCTGCTGTCCCGAGTCGGGCCCGAGATCGCCCGCCGGGCGTCGCTGGCGTACGCCGGCGGGCGCGCGGCGTTGAGTCGGCTCACCGCGCTCGACGTGTGGGGACTCCGCCGCCAGCCGGCTGACGAGCCGGTGTATCTGGACCTGCCCAGAGGGGCAGGCCTGCGGGACCGCCCCCAACTTGTGGTGCGCCACCGGTCCGACTTCGCGGTGGCGCCACCGTACGTCGTGACCCGGAACGGATTGCCGGTCACCCGGCTTGACCGAACCCTGGTGGACTGCTGGCCGCTGCTGCCGTCGGTCGACAGGTCGGGACCGCTCATCCGTGCGGTCAATGACCGGCTGACCACCCCGCAGCGTCTGGTCACCGCGCTCGCGGAAGTGTCGAGGGTTCCCAACCGTGCGGCACTGTGTGGTCTGCTGGACCGGCTCGCGACTGGTTGTCGCAGCGCGCTGGAGATCTGGGGCCACGACCACGTCTTTACCGGTCCGGGCATGCCGACGTTCGTCCGGCAGGTGCGGGTGCGGGTGGGGGCGCGAACGTTCTACCTGGACCTGTTCGCCGAGGCGGAGCGGGTCAACATCGAGCTGGACGGCGCGACCAGCCACGGCGATCCGGCCGAACGCGAGATCGACCTCAGACGCGACGCGCTGCTGGCGACCGTCGGAATCCTCGTCGTCCGCTTCACGCATCGTCGCCTCACCGCGAATCCGTTCCAGGTTCGTCAGGAAGCCCTCGCCATCCTCGCGTCCCGACGCCGTCTACCCATGATCAAGTGATGAGAAATAGCTCTGAGAGCGCCCCAGAAGCTACTTTTCATCACTTGATCATGGCGAGGGGCGAGGGGCGAGGGGCGGGGCGGCTCAGTCGGTGGTGGGCTGCGTCGGAGTGTCGCGGCTCTGCTGGGGTGGGATCGGGGGCGTGCTTGGCGGGTCCGTTGGGTGGTCGCCGTTGCGGCGGAGGAGGTCGGTGATCCAGCGGGCGGCTTCCCGCTGCGCGGTGAGCATCTGGTCGCGGGCGTCGGCTACGTCCTGGTCGTCGGCGTCGTCGCTGAGGATCGTCGCCCACTGGCGGCTCAGGTGTTCGGCGTACCGGGCTTTGCGGAGCTGCTCCTCGAACTGGTACTCGAGCTCGACCATCCGGTCGACGTGCGGTTGGAGCGCCGGCATGATCCGTTCGTCGAGGCGGACAGTGGCGTCGGGGCGGCAGGTGAGCGTGATGTCGCCCCGCTGGTAGTGCCACCGGGGGTCTTCGGCCAGCGCCTGCTGCAACGCCACCTCCAGGTCCGCGGCCCGGTGCGGTGGCAGGTCCCGGGCGGCGTCGGCGGCGAGCCGGGTCAGGCGTTGGATCGCGTTGGGCTGGAAGTACTGCACGTACCAGCTCAGCACCTCGGCTCGCATGGTCGCCGGTGAGGACCACGCGAACGTGGCGCGGACGTAGAACGAGTACACGTAGCCCCGCGCGGGCACGGCGATCAGCCGGGGCGCGTCGCGCTGCTCGACGAGGGGCCCGGAGGGTGCCGGGGCGGCAGCGGATCCGACGGGTGCCTCGTCCTGGAGCGCGGCGACCAGCCGATCCCAGTTCCGCGCCCACCACCGCCAACCGCGGACACTGCCCTCGCGGGTGACGACCAGCGCGCGGACACCCCGGCGTCGCCACTGGTCGGCGGGCCTCGGCCTCCCGTCGGGGGCGTCCGTCATGGCACCCCTCCACGGCCTCGGATCCGCGTCTCACGCTAACAACCAGTGCCCGAAATGCCCGTAGCCACGCCGTCACGGGACCACCGCCCACGACGAAGCCGGTATGACACCGCGCCGTCGTCTGGTGATCGTCGGGGCGTCGTGTGCCGGTCAGTCGGGGACGACATCCTGCCCGGGTGCGCACACTGCCGACCGTCGTCGCGTACCGGCTGCTCGGGGGCGTCGGTGCCACGCTGCTGTCGTGCGCCGGCCTGGCCGCC
>NZ_JBSFBM010000227.1:0-11256 GCF_053592955.1 Micromonospora sp. NPDC002411
GTCAGGTCCAGCAGAGCCATTCCGCCCACGACGGTCTGCGGCAGGCCCATACCCGGCGACACGCCTTCCAGTGTGGACGGATCCCCACCTGGCCCACCCCAACCCCCTGACCCCTCGTTCCGGTGATCAAGAGGTTTGCGTCAGATTGCGGCGCGTTCTTGACGCAAAGCTCTTGATCACCGGGGGCGGAGGGCCGGGGCCCGGTGCAGCGCGGGTGGGGTGGGGTTGTTGACTTGGCTATTCGCTGGGTGAATAGTGGGCGGTGTGTCCACGCCGCATGTTCTGCTCGGGTTGTTGGCTGCTGGCAGCCGGCACGGTTACGAGCTGAAGCGTGCGCACGACGAGCGGCTGCCGAGGGCGCGGCCGTTGGCCTTCGGGCAGGTCTACGCCACTCTCGGCCGCCTCGAACGCGACGGCCTGGTGGCCGCCGCCGGGCAGGATCGCGCGGGCGGGCCGGATCGCACTGCCTACGCGCTGACCGACCACGGACGGACCACGCTGGACCAGTGGCTGACCACTGTGGAACCGCCCATGCCGTACGTGGCCAGCACGCTCTTCGCCAAGGTCGTGGTGGCGCTCCTGGTCGCCGACGTCGACCGGGCCCGGTCCTACCTGATCGCCCAGCGCGCCGCGCACACCGCACGGCTGCGTGAGCTGACCACCGTCAAGGCCGACCCGGCCGCCACCCTCAGCGACGTGGTCGCGGCGGACTTCGCGATCTCCCATCTCGACGCGGACCTGAGGTGGTTGCACACCACCCTGGGCCGGGTCGCCGACTGGCACCGGGAGGTGCACCCGTGACGCAACTTCAGGCTCGCGGCGTGGTTCGGGCGTACGGCCCGACACCCGCGCTGCGCGGCGTGACGCTCGACGTGGCCGAGGGTGAGATCGTCGCCGTCACCGGCCCGAGCGGCTGCGGCAAGTCGACCCTGCTGCACTGCCTGGCCGGGATCCTCCGCCCGGACGTTGGCGAGGTCACCTGGCGTGGTCAGCGCATCGACACCTGGTCGGAGGCGGCCCGGTCCCGGCTGCGGCGCACCGAGTTCGGGGTGCTGTTCCAGTTCGGCCAACTGGTGGCCGAGTTGACCGCGGCGGAGAACGTCGCCCTTCCCCTGCTCCTCGCCGGCACGGGGCGGCGAGAGGCACGGACGGCGGCGCTCACCTGGCTGGATCGGTTCGGGGTGGCCGAGGTGGCCGACGTGCGCCCGGGTGAGATGTCCGGCGGTCAACAGCAACGCTGCGCCACGGCGCGGGCGCTGGTGACCGAGCCACGGGTGCTCTTCGCCGACGAGCCGACCGGCGCGCTGGACACGCTCACCGGCGAGCAGGTCCTCACCCAACTGGTCCGGCTCGCCCGGGAGCAGCGCACCACAGTCGTGCTGGTGACGCACGAGCCGCGGATCGCCGCGTACGCCGATCGGGAGATCGTGCTGCGTGACGGCCTGGTGGACCACACGGGCCTGGGGCTCGACGTGCCAGTGGTCGGCGGCACCCGGTGAGAGCGGCGACGCTGGTGCGCCTCGCGCTCGCCGGGAGCCGCACCGACGTCGCCCGGGTGGTGCTCACCGCACTCAGCGCCCTGCTGGCGACCCTGGCCGGGCTCTCGGCGCTGACCGTGCTGGCCATCCGCACGCCGGCGGCGACGCCTGAGAACCCGGACAGGTTGTCCGAGCAGTACCACAACGCGCTGTTGAGCGAACCGGGCCTGCGCGGCGGAACGACGTTCGCGCTGCTCATGCTGATGGTTCCGGTGCTGGCGCTGGCCGGTCAGTGTGCCCGGCTCGGAGCGCCGGCGCGGGACCGCCGGTTGGCCGCGATCCGGCTCGCCGGTGCCACCCCCGGCCAGGTCACCCGGCTGGCCGTGCTGGAGACTGGCCTGGCCGCCCTGCTCGGCACGCTCGCCGGGCTGGGCGTCTACCTGGTCGGTCGCGAGCTGCTGCACCGGCCGGACGCGTGGGGCCAACTGGCCCTGCCGACCGATGTGATGCCGTCGTCCGGGGCGGTGACTGCCGTGGTGCTCGGTCTGCCGGTCGTCGCCGCGCTGCTCACCGCACTGATGCTGCGTACGGTCACCACGAGCCCGCTCGGCGTGAGTCGCAAGGCCGCCCGCGAGCGCGGCCCGAGGCCGTGGGCGGGATATCTGATCGGGCTCGGCGTGGTGTCGTTCGCGGCGATCCGCCCGATGTACGAACGGTTCGGCGACAACACCGTGGTGCTTGGCCGACTGGTCCCGTTGATGTTCGCGGTGAGTGCCCTCGCGGCGATGATCGGTGTGGTGATCGGCACCGGCTGGATCTCGTACCACTGCGGGAAGCTGATGCGACGATACGCCCGTCGGCCCCCGGCCCTGCTCGCGGCGGGCCGGCTGATGGCCGACCCGTGGGCAGGCAGCCGCACGTTCGCGGCGCTGCTCGCTGCCCTGATCTTCGGCGGGGGTGCGGCCGTCCAGCGTGCCTACTTCGCCACGAAGGACCAGCTCGACCGGGAGCAGAGCCAGCTCACCGGCGCGGCCGAGGTCCCCGACTCGTTCTACCTGTCCACAATGGATCTGGTCGACGTGGCGGTGGCGGTGGCCATCCTGATCGCGGCCGGCGGACTGATCGTGGCGCTGGTCGAGGGGATCGTCGCCCGTCGACGGGCGTACGCCGCGTTGGTCGCCACCGGGGTGCCCCGAGCCACGCTGAGCCGTTCGGTGGCCTGGCAGGCGTTGGCCCCGGCGGTGCCGGCGATCCTGCTCGCGCTCACCGTGGGCACCCTGCTCGGCCGAGGGCTCGTCACGGAGGTGTCAGCGGGAGGTGGATCGACAATGACGTGTGAGGCCACCGCGGAGCTCTGTGCCGACCCTGCCGCCAGGGGGCAGTACACCCGGATCGTGCACTTTCCCGAAGTCCACCGAGCTGTTCCCGTACCGCTGGAGCACCTGGCCTGGCTCGGTGCCGGTGGGTTGGTCGCGGTGCTGGTGACGGTCGGCGTCGGCCTGCTCTTCCTCCGCGTCAGCACCGCGCTGGACGAGCTGCGCACGACCTGAGCGCTCCGTGTGAGCAGGTCAGGCGGTGAGCAGGCCGGAGGAGAGCGCGATGAGCGCCCCGACCACGGCCGAGCAACAGCAGACGATGAGGCCGGCGACGATCGCGAGGATCAGCCAGACCCGGCGGTCCCGCGCCACCGCCGCCACGCTCGGCCGGCGGACGCCCTCGCCGGCCCCGCCGTCACCATCCGTAGCCCCGGTCACCCGGGAAGTGTAGGCCCCGACCCTCGTGCCGGCCCCGGTAACGCCGGCTGCTCCCACCTCGGCGAGGTGGTGCCATCTGGGCGCCCCGACACCCGCACATCGGCGACTCCGGGTCGATCACCACCGGAAGGTGGTGGTCTCCGAGGAGGAGACCACCACCACGATCGAGCGCGGGTCAGGCGCGGCCGATCCGGTCCAGGATCCAGGCGTTGATGAACGCCTCCTCGCGCCAGGCGTCGTAGCGACCGCTCGGACCGCCGTGCCCGGCACCCATCTCGGTCTTGAGCAGGTAGTCACCGCCCGGGGAGACCGCCCGCAGCCGGGCGATCCACTTCGCCGGCTCCGAGTAGAGCACCCGCGTGTCGTTGAGGCTGGTGACCGCGAGGATCGCCGGATAGTCGACGGCGGTGACGTTCTCGTACGGCGTGTAGGACTTCATGTACGCGTACACCTCGGGGTCCTCCAGCGGGTTGCCCCACTCCTCCCACTCGGTGACGGTCAGCGGCAGCGACGGGTCGAGGATCGACGTGAGCGCGTCCACGAACGGCACCTGCGCCACCACCCCGGTGAACGCGTCCGGCGCGATGTTGGCGACCGCGCCCATCAGCAGGCCACCGGCCGAGGCACCCCGGGCCACCAGCCGGTCGCTGGCCGTCCAGCCGGCCTTGACCAGGTGCCGGGCGCAGGCGACGAAGTCGGTGAAGGTGTTCTTCTTGGCCAGCAGCTTGCCCTGGTCGTACCAGCGCCTGCCCAGCTCACCGCCGCCCCGGGTGTGTGCCACGGCGAAGACCACGCCCCGGTCCAGCAGGGACAGTCGGGCCACCGAGAACCACGGGTCCATGCTGGCCTCGTACGACCCGTAGCCGTACAGCTCGCAGGGTGCCGAGCCGTCCCGGGGCGTACCGACGCGGCAGACCAGGGAGATCGGCACGCGGGTGCCGTCGTCGGCGAGCGCCCAGTCGCGGTGCTGCTCGTACTCGGCGGGGTCGTACGGCCGGCCGTCCGGCCCGGGCAGCACCGGCTTCTGCTTACGCAGCACCATCTGCCGGGTGACCAGGTCGTAGTCGTACACCGAGTCGGGGGTGACCAGGGAGGAGTAGCGCAGGCGGACCTGCCCGGTGCGGTACTCCGGGTTGGCGTCCAGCCCGACGCTGTAGAGCGGCTCCGGGAAGTCGATGTCGTACGAGTCGTCGCTGCCGACCGGCAGCACCCGCAGCCCGGTGAGTCCGTCGGTGCGCAGCGACACCACCAGGTGGTTGGCGAAGGCGTCAACGGCTTCCAGCCGGGTGCCGGGGGTGTGCTCGATCACCGGCACCCAGTCGCCCGGCGCGTCCGCCGAGGTGAACGCCAGCGCGAAGTCCTCCGCGCCGTCGTTGTGCAGGATCAGGAAACGGTGCCCGTGGTGCTCCACTGCGTACTCGACGCCCTGGCGTCGGGGGGCGATCACGGCCGGGGCGCCGGCCGGGTTGCCGGCGGGGATCACCAGCACCTCGCTGGTCACCTTGCTGTGGATGTCGATCAGGATGAACTTCTCCGAGCGGGTCAGCTCCACGCCGACCCAGAACCGCTCGTCGTCCTCCTGGTGGACCACCACGTCGTCGGCGGCGGCCGAGCCGACGGTGTGCCGCCACACCCGGTTCGGCCGCCAGGCGTCGTCCACCGTCACGTAGAACAGCACGGAGGCGTCGGACGACCAGGCGGTGCCGTAGAAGGTGTCGGGCACCTCGTCGGGCAGCAACTCGCCGGTGGTCAGGTCCTTCACCCGCAGGGTGAACCGCTCGTCGCCGGAGAAGTCGGTGGAGTAGGCCAGCCAACGACCGTCCGGGCTGACGTCGAACGCGCCCAGCGAGAAGAAGTCGTGCCCCTCGGCCAGCAGGTTGCCGTCGAGCAGCACCTCCTCACCGTCGAGCGGGGCGCCGTCGGCGCTGACCGGCGGGTCGATCTCACCGTCGCGGACCGCGCGGCGGCAGTGCACCCCGTACTGCTGCCCCTCGACCGTCCGGGTGTAGTACCAGTGCCCGCCCTTGCGGGTCGGCACGGACAGGTCGGTCTCCCGGGTGCGTTGGCGGGTCTCCTCGAACAGTGCGGCGCGTAGTTCGGCCAGGTGTGCCGTGCGCGCGTCGGTGTACGCGTTCTCGGCGGTCAGGTAAGCGATCGTCTCCGGATCGTCCTTGGCGGCGAGCCAGGCGTACTCGTCGATGACGGTGTCGCCGTGGTGGGTGCGCTCGCTGGGCACCCGCTTCGCCGCGGGCGGGGCAGTCTCGGTGGTCACGGCGGCCACGTTACCGGCAGCCACCCGTCGTACGCCGGACCAGCGGCATCCTGATAGTCCTCACCACGCCTTTCGAACACATGTACGATAGCCGCCATGGCGGCAGCAGCGAGTTCCCTCGGCCGGTCCGGAGCCCTCGAGATCACCCGACGATTGGCGGCCATCTGTGGCCCACCGTTCTCCCGGCTGGGTGGGCCGGCCGACGAGGTCGCCGGGCGGCCGGCGCGTTGGGTGGCGGTGCCGGGCGGACCGCACGCCGCGGCCGAGGTTCTGCGGCTGGCTGCCGCGCACGACCTGGCGGTCGTGCCCAGGGGCGCCGGCACGAAGATCGACTGGGGTGCCACGCCGGTGCAGGTGGACATCATGCTCGACACCGGCCGGCTGGCCGGCATCGGTCACGAGCCGGTCGGCGCGCTGGTCGCCGAGGTGGGCGCCGGCACCCCGCTGCGGGCCGTGCAGGCCACGTTGGAGCGCACCGGGCAGCGGCTGGCGATGGACGCCCCGTCGCCCGGTGCGACCCTCGGCGGGGTGCTCGCCGCAGGCGAGGCGGGCCCGCTCAGTCACCGTCACGGCAGCCCGTGCGACCAACTGCTCGGTGTTCGTTACCTCGCCGCCGACGGTGAGCTGGTGAGCGCCGGCGGTGGCGCACCCGGGCTCGACCTGGCCCGGCTGCTCTGCGGCTCCCAGGGCGCGCTCGGCGTGCTGGTCTCGGCGACTCTGCGGGTGCAGCCGGTCCCGGCGAGCCGGCTGTGGGTGTCCCGTCCGGTGTGGACACCGTTGGAGGTGCACGACCTGGTCCGGACGATCCTCGCCGCCCGACTGGAGCCGGCGGCCATCGAGCTGGACCTGCCCGGAGGCATGCCCCGGCCGCGTCATCCGTACCCACCGGGTCACCCGGCCGCCACCGCTCGCGAGCGCCACCCGTCGATGTCCGGCCGGGCCGGTGCGCCGTCGCGGGCGGGCAGCCTGGTGGTGCTGTTGGAGGGCGGGCCCGCCGACGTCACCGAACGCGCCGAGCGCCTGGTCGGTCTGCTGCACGGGGAGGCGACGATCGCCCACTCCGCGCCGACGTGGTGGCGTCGATACCCGTTCGCCCCCGGCGACACCGCACTACGACTTGAGGTGCCGATCGGCGACCTGCACGCCGCCGTCTACGCGTTGCGCGACGCGGCCGGCGCTCCGGTGCCGGTGCGCGGGTCCGCCGGGCTCGGAGTGGTGCACGCGGCACTGCCCGGAGCGCTGGCCCCCGACCGGGTGGCGTCCATCCTGGCCGCCGTCCGAGGTGTGCTGCTGGCCCGGCAGGGCCGCTGCGTGGTGGTCTCCGCCCCGCCGGCGGTGCGGCGTGCCGTCGACCTCTGGGGCGAGCTGGCCGGCCTGACGCAACTGCGGGCGGCCAAGGAGCACCTCGATCCGGAGCACCGGCTCGCGCCCGGGCGTCTCCCGGGCGGTCTGTGACCGGTCAGTCCAGCCACCAGCTGTGCACGTCCAGCAGCGGTGGGGTGAAGCGGGCCACCAGCACCAGCAGGCCGCCGACCGCCCCGGTCAGCAGCAGCGCCCGCGTCACCCGGGGCAGGGCTTCCCGCTCGCGGGCGACCACCGCCACCGCGGCGATCGCCAACGGCAGGCCGAGCACCGCACCCGCCAGGTAGAGCATCCCGACCACTGCGTAGAGCCAGAAAAACGGGTTCACCCCGTCCATCCCGAACGGGATCACGTCCTTCGGGTCGTAGGCCCCGGTCAGCATCTCGGCCGGGCCGACACCGGCGGTCGCCATTCGACCCAGGTAGAGCAGCAGCACGGCGAGGAACGCGCCGATGGTCGCCAGCTGCGCGGTGACCAGGGCCCGGACCACCCGCCGAGAGTACGGTGTGGCCTGCGCGGCGATCGACATGAGCGTCAATCTACCGAGCGGACCCGACGTTCGTGGGCCGCGCGCGGCGTGCCACGTGCGGCGGGTTCAAGCCGTCTGCGACGGGTCAGGTGGCGTCGTTGCGGAGCACCAGGACGGCGATGTCGTCCCGGGGCGGCTCGGCCGAGAAGTTGATAGCGGCGGAGCGCAGCCGGGCGGCCACCACGTCGGCCGAATAGCCGGCCAGGGGCGCTGCGGCGTCCCGCAGACGGTCGGTGCCGAACAGCTCCCGGCCCCGCCGCCGCTCGGTGACGCCGTCGGTGTAGAAGATCAGCGAGTCGCCGGGCGCGAGCGCGATCTGCGCCGTCGGCGAGGTGATCGTGTCGAGCAGGCCGAGCGCGGTGCCGCCGGTGCCGACGAACCCCGCACCGCCCGCTGCCGACAGCAGCACCGGCCGGTCATGCCCGGCCAGGTGCAGTGACACGTCGAGTGTGTCGCCCTCCCCGGGCCCGACCGCCGCCAGCGCCAACGTGCAGTATCGCCCGCCGCCCCGCTCGACGAGCGTCTCGTTGAGCCGCGCCAACACCTCCGGCAACGGTTTACCGTCACCGACCAGCACCCGGATCACATCCCGGACCAACCCGGTCACGGCGGCGGCCTGGACACCCTTGCCCGAGACGTCACCGATCACCACCAGCCAACGCCCGTCGGGCAACGGCACCACGTCGTAGAAGTCGCCCCCCACCTCGGCGTCGTCGCCGGTCGGCACGTACTCGGCGGCGAAACCGATCCCGTCCACGACGGGAAGGACCGGCGGTAGCAGGGACTGCTGAAGCGTCTGCGCCACGCGGCGGCGCTCGGCGTGGATCCGCGCGTTCTCGATGGCCAACGCTGCCCGCCGGGCCACGTCCTCCAACACGGCCACCTCGTCTGGGTCGTGCCGGTGCCGCTGGTGCCGCCCCACCGCCAGGGTGCCGAGCCGCTGGCCACGGGCGATCAGCGGGACCGCGAAACCTTCCATCGGCCCGCCCAGGGGGATCTGCGCCGCGCTGCGTGACGCCTCGCGCAGGCGGGCCTGGATCGAATCCGGCCCGGTCTCCGCCAGCACCTTGTGCAGTTGCGGGAGCGTCGACTCGTCGGCGTGGCTGGCCGCCGCCAGCCGCAGCCGGCCCCACTCGTCGGTGGTGTGCACCGCGCACCACTGGCCGAGGCGCGGCACCACCAACTGCGGCACCAGCGCCATGGTCAGGTCGACGTCCAACGACTGGGCGAGCAGCTCACTCGCCTCGGCGAGGAACGTCAGCCACACCTGCCGGCGGACGTCGGCCCGGCGCAGCCGGTCGTTCTCCAGGTGCAGCGACAGACGCTCGGCGGTCAGCACCGCCAACGGCCGGGCGTACGCCGACGGGGCGGCGTCCAACTCCAGCTCACCGGCGTACGGGCGGTGCACGGTCAGCGGCACCCGGAGCAGCTCACTGCCGGGGCGGGGCGGTCGACCGAAGCGGGCCAACACCTGCCGACCCTGCCCGTCGCCCCGGTCCAGGCGGATCGTGCCGCCGGCCGCGCCCACCATCTCGGCGACCCGGCTGAGGAGGCTGGTGGCGAAGTCGGGCAGGGGGTCGTCCGCGTACAGGTCGGGCGCGGTCTGCATGAGTTCGCTCATCGCGCTGGCGCTCGGCGCGGACTTGTCCAGGGCCGTACCTGGGCCGGCGCTGGTCGGTGCCGACGCGCCACCGGCGAGGTCCTCGGCCGACGTCTCGGCACCGGGGCGGTCCAGCCGGAACCAGACGCCCTTCCCGGTGGGCAGGTACGTCGTGCCCCAGCGGCTGGCGAAGTGGTCGACCAGCAGGAGGCCCCGGCCCCGCTCGGAGACCTCGTTGATCTCCGTGGAGTCGTTGCGGGCGCCGACGGTCAGCTCATCGCCGGAGCCGGGCGCGAAGTCGGAGACGGTGACTGTCAGCCCGATCTCGTCGGCGACGACCTCGATGTCCAACTCGGTGCGGGCGTGCTCCACGGCGTTGGTGGTCAGCTCGGTGGTGAGCAGTAGCGCTTCGTTGACCAGCTCGTCCAGGTGTGACTCGGTCAACACCGAGCGGACCACGGCGCGGGCGGCGGCTGGCGTACGGCGATCTGCGGGCAGCCGGACACGCCGGACCGCCCCGTCCGGAGGCCCGGTAGTCGCCGTCCCCGTCTCGGCTGACACCCCCGTATCCTCTACCGTCCCCCTGCCGGGTGCCAAGCCGATCACCCTCGCGAGCCTTCCGCCCGGGCGGAGAGAGCAACCGAGCCGTGTCCGGACTCCGCCTCGGGGCGGCCGCCCGCACGGAACAGGCAGTCCGGGCCTGTTGGTCACGCCTGCGAGGTGTGCGGCGGGCCGTGCCCGATCCAGCGTCATCGACACGGTCCGGTTGGGGATCCCGGCCACCTGGCGGGTCGCGCACCCTGGCACTACGGCTCGCGCGGGCACAATATGGGGTGCCGGTGTGTCGCACGGACCGGTGCCCCCGAGTTGAGCGAGGAATGATGACCACGGCGAAGCAGTCGGTGGCGGATCCGTCCGCGCCCGACCACGAGGCGCTCCTCGGTGAGTTGACCGAGGCACTGCGGCGGATCGGCCGCGGCGACCTGAAGGTCCGGCTTCCCCGCCGCGCCGGCGCGGCCGGTGAGGTGGCGGACGCCTTCAACGAGGTGGTCTCGCTCCAGGAGCGGCAGTACCTGGACCTGCGGCGGATCAGCCGGATCGTCGGTCGGGACGGCCGGCTCACCGAGCGGCTGGACGACGAGGGGCTGGACGGCTCCTGGGCGGAGGGGCAGCGGGCGATCAACTCGCTGATCGACGACCTGGGTCGACCGACCACCGAGATCGCCCGGGTCATCGTGGCGGTCGCGGACGGTGACCTGTCGCAGCACATGGCGTTGGAGATCGACGGCCGGCCGCTGCGCGGTGAGTACCTGCGCATCGGGCGCACCGTGAACACGATGGTCGACCAGCTGTCCTCGTTCTCCAACGAGGTGACCCGGGTGGCCCGTGAGGTGGGCACCGAGGGCAAGCTGGGCGGTCAGGCGGACGTCCGGGGTGTCGCCGGCACCTGGAAGGACCTCACCGACTCGGTGAACACCATGGCGTCGAACCTGACCTACCAGGTCCGGTCGATCTCCCAGGTGTCGACTGCGGTGGCGAAGGGTGACCTCTCCCAGAAGATCACCGTGTCGGCCAAGGGTGAGGTCGCCGAGTTGGCGCACACCATCAACTACCTCACCGACACGCTGCGGCTCTTCGCCGAGCAGGTGACCCGGGTGGCCCGCGAGGTGGGCACCGAGGGCAAGCTCGGTGGTCAGGCCGAGGTGCCGAACGTGGCCGGCACGTGGAAGGACCTGACCGACAGCGTCAACTCGATGGCGTCGAACCTGACCGCCCAGGTCCGCAACATCGCGCAGGTCTCGACGGCGGTGGCGCGCGGTGACCTGTCACAGAAGATCACGGTGGCCGCGCAGGGCGAGATCCTGGAGCTGAAGGACACCGTCAACACGATGGTGGACCAGTTGTCGTCGTTCGCCGACGAGGTGACCCGGGTGGCCCGTGAGGTGGGCATCGAGGGCAAGCTGGGCGGTCAGGCCCAGGTGCGGGGCGTGTCCGGCACGTGGCGGGACCTCACCGAGAACGTCAACCAGCTCGCCGGCAACCTGACCAGCCAGGTTCGCAACATCTCCCAGGTCTCCACCGCCGTCGCGAAGGGTGACCTGTCGCAGAAGATCACCGTGGACGCCCAGGGCGAGATCCTGGAGCTGAAAAACACCGTCAACACGATGGTGGACCAGTTGTCGTCGTTCGCCGACGAGGTGACCCGGGTGGCCCGTGAGGTGGGCACCGAGGGCTCAGTGCCCGTGTGACCGATCGACCAA
>NZ_JBSFBM010000228.1:0-11103 GCF_053592955.1 Micromonospora sp. NPDC002411
GCCGGGCGATGGTGGCGTCCACCATCTCCCGCTCCGGCTGGGCGCCCTGTTCGTTGAGCTGGTCCCGCTGGGTCCGCAGCTGCTGCACGCTGAGCTTCTGGGTGGGCAGCTCGGCGAGCTTCAGCTCGGCCTTGCTCGGCGCGATCTTGTCCGGTTCCATCTGGGTGCGGATCCAGGCGTCGATGCCCTGCTTCTTGATGTCGGCGATCACCTCGGGGGTGGGCCCGAAGGTGGCCCGCCGGGCCAGGTGCAGGATCGGGTCCTTGGCGAGCACCGTCTTCACTGTCACCTCGGTCGCCGCGGCGGCGGCGGCCGGGCCGGAGAGGGTACGTCCGCCGGTCGGCGCGTTCTTCTTCAGCGCCTCGCCGGCCCGGGAGCCCATGTAGCTCTCGTTCTGCTCGGTGTAGGTGCGCACCGTGCTGGGCTGCTGGCCACTGGGCCGCGCGGCGGTGCCGTCGGTGACAGTGCTGCCGGTGGCGTCACCGGCCACCTCGTCACCGAAGATGCCGCGGAGCTGCGGGGTCATGGCGAGCGCCGCGCCACCGGCGACGACGGCGGCGGTGCCACCGAGGGCCACCATGGCCTTGCGTCGTCCGACCTTGGGACGCGACTCGTCGTCGTCCAGAGTGGGCAGTCCGGTGCCGGGCCGCGCCGGGACCGGGCGACCGAGCCCTTCCGGGCCGACCCACTGCGGCCCGCGCGGGCCAGGGGCGGGCTGTCCGGCGTGCGCGTAACCCTCGCCGTACTGCTCGCGGGGGTCGGCCTGCGCCGGGTAGCCGCCCTGGTAGGGGTTGGGCGAGTCGTACCCGTAGGGCGCGGACGCGTTGGGGTCGCCGTAGCCATCCGCGTTGTGGTGCTGGCGTCCGTCCCAACCGCGGTCGTCCCGCGGTCGACGTGGTGGCACATTCTGGTCGGCCATGTACCAATCCCGATTTCTGATGAGCGCCGGAAGCTGCGACCGGGCAGGTGCGGCAGGTGCGGCGACTGTTGCCTGAGGGGGGTTGCTACGGCAAAGTAACCAAGCCCTCCGGGCCCTTCAAGGTGGGCCGAACACCCTCGTGAGGGCACTTAAGACAGCGCTCAGCGCGGCGTCCGCGGCAGTCGCCGGGCCGGGGACGAGCGCAGACCTTCCCAGCAGGGCGGACGCGCGGCAGCCGGGTACGGACCGGACCTCCCTGCCGTACGCGACACTTTCCGCGCCGTTCAGCACCACAGAGAAACTTAAGGTTCAGGTAAGCCGGACATGAGGTGCCCTCACGACGGTCACCACGCCCGATGTCACCGGGCCTCGCGAGGAGGAAAAGTAGCGGGAGCAGGCGAGCGTGAGCCACCACCGCAGCGGGTATGCCGCCGAACCGCTGAACGCGTGAGGGGAAGGCAGCGCCATGCTCAGCAAAGAGGATCAGCGCAGGTTCGACCAGATCACCCGTCAGCTCCGGGAGAGCGACCCGGCATTCTTCAAGAGGCTGGACCACCGGGTCCGTGCCCGCAGGGGCCGGTACCTGATGTTGTTGACCATCGTGCTGTGGGCGTCGCTGCCGGCGATAGCCGTGTTCGCCGGTCGGCTGACCGGTGCGATCTGCGCGGTGGTGCTGGTGGCCAACGCCGCCATCATGTGGCGGTTCCGCCGCCGCTGGACGTGACGGCTCACCGGTCGTCCGGGCCGAACGCCCGGTAGGCGCGGCGTAACCGTTCGAGCATTCCGGGACCACCGATGGCGGGGGCCGGCGCTCCGAGTTGGCGTAGCAGCAGGTCGGAGCCGGTCACCAGTCGAGGCGGCCGGTCCGGCAACGGCACCGGCGGTAGCCAGAACCGGTCTGCCGCCTCCGGCAGCGTGGTCGTCGACAGCCCGACGAGCGCGCGGGCCGCGCCGGCCGGTGCCACCGTCGATCGGTCACCGTCCGGTTCGGACGGTGCGCCGACCGCCTCGGGCAGCGCAACGACGCCGGTGGCCTCCACCCGCCGGGCGCGCAGCTCGTCCAGCAGCTCCGCCCGGGACCGGCCACGCCAGTGCAGCAACTCGAACGGGTCCGCGTCGAACGCCTCGGCCAGCAGGTAGAACGTCGCCGCGAGGTGCTTGCACGGGACCGCGAAGTCGGGGCAGTTGCACCGTTGGGTCAGCTCGTCCACACCGGCCGGGAACAGGGGCGCGCCGGCGGCGACGAACAGCTCCTCCAGCTCGCCGGGGAGGTCTCCGGCGAGCAGCCGGGCGCTGAAGAACGCCTGCCCGGCCAACTCCTCCTCGATCCGGGACCAGAGCGAGGCCGGGAACTGTCGCAGCGCGATGGACACCTGGTACGGCTGCGGGCGGGAGCCCTGCACCACGGCGCTGACCCGCCCGGGTGCGATGTCGAGCGTCAGCACCTGGCCGGCGCGTGCGTACGACCGGCCCCGGGTCAACCTGGTGCCCAGCGCGAACGACTCCAGCACCTCGAGGAACCGCCGGGACCACCAGGAACGTCCGATGGCACCCCGGGCGCTGCGCGCCCGCAGACCCCCGTCGACCCGGCGGGGGCGCCCGTAGTCGGCGAACCGGTCGGCGCTGACTCCGGCGTTGTCGCTCACTCCACCACCGCCCCGGCCTCCAGGGCGAACAGCTCGCGCAACTGGCCGGTGGACAGCTCGGTGATCCACTGCTCGCCCGTGCCCACGACCCGCTCGGCGAGGGCGCGCTTGTCGCTGATCATCGCGGCGACCTTCTCCTCCACGGTGCCCGCGCAGACGAACTTGCGGACCTGCACCCGACGGCGCTGCCCGATCCGGAACGCCCGGTCGGTGGCCTGGTCCTCCACCGCCGGGTTCCACCACCGGTCCACGTGCACCACGTGGTTCGCCGCGGTCAGGGTGAGGCCGGTGCCGCCGGCCTTCAGGGAGAGGACGAACAGCGGCGGGCCGTCCGCCGACTGGAAACGCTGCACCATGGCGTCCCGCTCGGCCTTTCCGAGCCCGCCGTGCAGGAACAGCACCTCCCGGCCGAACCGCGCCGACAGGTGACCGCGCAACATTGCGCCGAACTCGGCGTACTGCGTGAACAGCAGTGCCCGCTCCCCCGCCGCCAGCACCTCTTCCAGGATCTCGGTCAGCCGGGCCAGCTTGCCGGAGCGGCCCTCCAACGCGGACCCGTCGCGCAGCAACTGGGCGGGGTGGTTGCAGACCTGCTTGAGCCGGGTCATGGTGGCCAGCACCAGGCCGCGCCGCTCGATGCCGTCGCTGGTCTCGATCCGGGCGAGCATGTCGTCGACCACCACCCGGTAGAGCGCTGCCTGCTCGGCGGTGAGGTTGCAGAGCACCTCCATCTCCAACTTCTCCGGCAGGTCCGAGATGATCGACGAGTCGGTCTTGAGCCGGCGCAACACGAACGGGCCGGTGATCCGGCGCAGCCGCTCGGCGGCCTCGGCGTCACCGTTGCGCTCGATCGGCTCGGCGAACCTCTTGCGGAACGTCGCCGCCGGCCCGAGCAGGCCCGGGTTGGCGAACTGCATGATCGACCAGAGGTCCGCGAGCCGGTTCTCCACCGGTGTGCCGGTCACCGCCACCCGCTGCCGGGCCGGCAACGCGCGGACCGCCTCGGCCTGCCGGGTCGACGCGTTCTTGATCGCCTGCGCCTCGTCCACCACCACCCGGTGCCAGTCGATGCCGGCCAGGTCGACGGCGTCACGGGCGGCCACCGAGTAGGTGGTGAGGACCAGGTCCGCGCCGTGCGCGGCCGCTGTGAACTCCGCCCCCCGCGCCCGCTCCGCCCCATGGTGTACGTGCACCCGCAACGTCGGCGTGAACCGCGCCGCCTCCCGCTGCCAGTTGCCGACCAGTGACATCGGACAGACCAGCAGGGTCGGGCCGGCCTCCGGCGGGTCCCCGGCGAGCAACGCGAGCAGTTGCACCGTCTTGCCCAGACCCATGTCGTCGGCGAGCACACCACCCAGCCCGAGCGAGCGCAGGAACGCCAACCACGCCAACCCCCGCTGCTGGTACGGCCGCAGCGTCCCCTGGAAACTCGGCGGCGGTTCCAGCGGGGTGAGCCGACGCTCGACAGCACCGGCGAGCAGGTCGCCCAGCGCCCCGTCGGCGGTCACCTCCAACACCGGTAGCGCACCGGTGGCGTCACCGTCCTCCAAGCCGAGGCGCAGCAGGTCGGCGACGCTCAACTCACCGGCGGAGCGGAGCAGGCGCAGACCGGCGGCGAGCCGCCCCGGGTCCAGCTCGACCCACCGGCCACGCAGCCGCACCAGCGGGGTCTTCATCTCGGCCAGCGCCGCCAACTCCTCGGCGGACAGCGGCTGGTCGCCGAGTGCCACCTCCCAGCGGTAGTCCACCAGGGCGTCCAGACCGACACCGGCCTCGGCACCACTGACAGTGCCCGGCGCGGTGCGGCTGTGGGCGCGTAGCCGGGCGCCGAGCCGGGCCGACGGACGCTGCCACCAGGAGGGCAGCAGCACCCCGAACCCGGCCGCGTGCAGCACCGGGGCGCCTTCGCTGAGGAACCGGTGCGCCCCCTCGACGTCGAGCTCCATCACCTCGGGAGCGGCGGTACGCAGTGCGGCATCCAGGTCCGGCCAGAGCCGACTGGCCCGCCCCAACTCGGCGAGCAGCGTCTCCTGCGGGCTGCCCGTACGCCCGGTCAGGCCGCCGAGCGTCTGCGGCGCCCGCCACACCTGCCCGGCGTCGACGTGCAGGCCGGGCTCGTCGGCCGCCTGCAATCCGAACTCCAACCGCCACCGCCCGCCACCGGACGACTCGACCGACGCCGGCACGATATCGTCCGGTGCCGGACGGGTGGCCAGGATCGGTTCGGTGACCTCGTCCGGAGCCGGCTCCACCAGCCGGAAACTGGCCCGAACCGGCCCGCCGGCGGCGTCCCGCTGCCAGACGTCCAGCTCGTCGCGCAGGGTGGCCAACGCCGTGGGATCGACTGTGAAGTCCCGCTGCGGACCGGCGAGCGCCGCCAACCAGGCCGGTGCCGGGCCACCCGGCCGCAGCCCCCGAGCCAGGGCGGTGGTCGCCAGAGCGGCCCGCGCGGCGGCGTCGGTCAGCGCGTCGAGCGCATCTGCTACCACCTCGGCAGCGGTCAGCTCGCCCCCGCCCGCACCACGTGCGAGAGCGACGGAGTCGGCGGCGGCTCGGGCGGCGGGTGGCAGGGCCAGCGCCAACGATCGTGCCCAGGCGGCGTCGGTGCCGGTCAGCAGCGGCCGCCAGACCGCCCGCGCCGACACCTGCGCAGCACCGCCCGAGGAAGCCTCGGCCGCTGTGCTGACGCCGGGGAGGAGACGGCCACGGGTCACCAGGTCGGCCGCGAAGTCGGCCAGCTCGGCGAGGTGACGCACTGTGGCTCCGGGCACCGCCGGAAGGTCGTCCAGCGTGCGGAGCAGCGACAGCGCGTCGTCCGGGGCGTACACCAGGACGGGAACGCGCCACCCGGCCACCGTGAGTCGACCGCGGGCCGGGGGTGCGACGTCGGTCCGGATCAGCTCGGGCGAGTCGGTCGGCACGCCTGCCCGGGTGGGCAGGGTGAGCAGCGCGGTGCCGGGGTGGGCCGGCTCGGCGGCGTCGGCGAGGACGGCGACCAGGTCGGCGTGCCCGGCGGCGAAGGGGTGTGGACGTTCCCGGGGCGGCCGGCCGGGGCGGGTCGGCGCGGGTGGCGCGGCGCTGTCCTCGGCCCACACGGCGAGGCCGCCGGTCGAGCCGTCGCCGGGCGACCACAGCCCGTGGATGACCAGCACCTACTCCCCCTCGTCGCCGCCCGCGCCCCAGAATAGGCGGCCCGCCGGGACGACGTCCGCAGCCACCGCCGAACCGGAACACCGTACGGCGCGCACCGCATCGTCGCCGACTCCTGCGGGTGATCGACACGACTTCGCTGATATCGCGGTATCCACGTCGGTCGGACACCCCGACATCGGCGAAACCGTGTTGATCTTGGCCGCCGAGGGCCGCCGAGGGCCGCCGAGGGCGCGTCAGGGCCGGGGTCAGATCGCGCCGCACTCCCCGTCGGTCAGCTCGCGCAGGATGTCGGCGTGACCCGCGTGGCGGGCCGTCTCCTCGATCATGTGCACCAGGATCCAGCGCAGCGACACCTCGCCGAGCTGCGGGTGCGGCACCACATGGTCGAGGTCGAGGCTCGCGGCGACCGCCCGGGACCGGGCGCAGGCCCGTTCGTACGCGGCGACGAGCTCGGCGACGGTCTCCTGGTCGCCGAGGGTGAAGCTCGCCACCGCGTCCTCTTCCGAGGTCAGGTAGACGTCGCCCGGCTCGGGCGCCAGCAGGGTCGGGAACCAGTTCCGCTCGACCAGTGTCAGGTGCTTGACCAGCCCGGCGAGCGTGGTGGCCGAGGGCACCAGTCGGCGGCCGGCGTCGGCGTCGGAGAGACCGCGCAGCTTGCGCAGCAGCACCCCACGGTGGAAGTCGAGGAACGAACTCAGCACGGCACGCTCGTCGCCGGTGCGGGCGAGCACCGGACCGAGCGATGGATCGATCGTCTGCTCCATCCGCCGACCCTAGCCACGAAGCGGGGCCCTCGCTGCCCCGCTATCCGCTGCGGACCGGCGGTACGACGGGCAGGATGGGCGCATGGCTTCATCCGTGCAGATCCTTCTCGTCGGCGGCACGGCGGACGGGCAGACCATCACCGTCGAGCTGGACAGCAACGGCCGGCCGCCGCTGACCCATCACCACGTCGGCCCGGGTGGGCTGGCCGAGGCGCAGATCTACGAGTTGGAGACCGCCCGCGAGGAGGCCCGCGAGTGGCGCTACCGGTGGACCGGCCCGGCGGTGTGACCGCCCCGGCTCAGACCCGGGTGAGGGCCTGGCTGCGCAGGCTCTCCAACACGCCCCGGGTGACCTCCGAGGTGCCCCGCGCCTGATCGCACACCTCGGCCACCCGTCGTGCGGTGCCCTCGGCCCGTTGCTCGCGCTCGTCCCACAACCGGTCGACCTCGGCCAGCAGCGGCCCCTCGACCTCGCGTTCCACGCCGCGCAGGGCCGGCACGCCGAGCCGTTGGGCCAGGTCGAAGACCTTGCCGGCGTACGGCAGGGGCAGGAACGGTGTGCCGACCATCGCCGCGAAGATCAGGAAGTGCAGGCGCATCCCGACGGCCAGGTCGAAGTGCCGCATCAGCCCGAGCACCTGCTGCGGCGAGTAGGTGCCGTGCAGGATGCGACCCCGATCGGCCGCGACCATGTGGGACAGCACCCCGTGTGCGTGCCGGATGTCGTCGCGTTCCATGGGCACGAACAGCACGCACGCGTCGATCCGGTGCACCAGGAAGTCACCGATCTGGGCCAGCAGACGGTGGTAGCCGTCCACGTCCAGCCGTTCGGCGGCCCGTCCCGGCTCCCGCACGCTTATCCCCACCAGCCGCTGACCCACCGGCACGCCCTCCTCGGCCAGCAGGTGGGCCGGGAACTCCTCCGGTTGCAGGAGGAACGCCGGGTCGGCGGTGACCGTGATCGGGTTCAGCAGCCCGGCCTCCTCCAGCACCATCCGGGACTCCTGGTCCCGCACGGTCACCTGGACCGCGCTGGAGAGCGTCTCCCGGACCATGCCGGTGTCCACCGCCTCGCCGAGCGGCCCGACCCCCACCGCGTACGTGATCAGCGGCAGGCCACGCTCCTGGGCGACCCGGACCACCCGCAGGTAGCGGCGGGCCTCCCGGTCGTAGAGGATGCCTCCCCCGCCCAGGATGAGCAGGTCGAGCTGGGCCAGCACCAGCGCGGAGTCGGTACGGCTGACGCCCTCCCAGGGCACCGCCTCGACGTCCGGGTGGGCGGCCCGGGTGTGCTCCGGGTTACGGGAGAAGACGATGATCCGGGCGTTGGGTTCCTGCGTGCGAAGGTCGGTGAGCAGGCCGGTGAGGATCGCCTCGTCGCCGAGGTTTCGCCCACCGTACGAGCCCAGCACACCGATGGTCAGTCCGCCGCCGTGCGTCATCCGTCGCTCCTCCCCAGGTGCGGTCCGCGCCGGTTTCCCGCTGGGCAGGTGAACAGTCCTGCCGGGGGGACCGTCCTGGGTCGCCGGGTGCCCGGTCGCCGACTCAGCCCGCCCTGTCGATCCGCTTCGCCATCTGCTGCGAGGTGACCTCGAAGCCCAGACTGCGGTAGAGCCCGATCGCCACCGTGTTCGTCCCGAACACGTTCAAGCCCAGCTCGGGTACGCCGAGGTGGGCGAGTTCGACCTCGATGAGCTGGATCATCCGCCGCGCGTAGCCGTGTCCCTGGTGCTCCGGGTGCACCTCGATGTTGTGGATCCAGGCCTGACGGGGGCCGGTTGCCGCGGGCAGGGTCACCCAGATCCAGCCGACCTCGGTGTCGTCGACCCGGCCCAGCCGCAGCAGCGCCCCCTCGGTCGCCGCGCCGGCCGGCAGCGACTCCCGGATCTGGTCGACCGACCGCTCGCGGGCCGCCTCCGGGCTCATCCCCCGATGTGCCACCAGGTCGTCGGCGTACCCCTGCTCCAGCGGCCCCAGCAACCGGGCCAGCTCCGGTGCCGTCATCGGCGTCAACGTCAACTCCACCGCGGCTCTCCCTCGTCGTCGCCAGCGGACAGTGCAGCAGAACCGACCCGGGCCCGCCACCCGGCCCCACGCCGTTCGGCCCGGACGGCCGGGGTGCGCGGCCCGGCCATGATGGCGACGTGCGCATCGCCCACGTCAGCGACAGCCACCTCGACAACCCCGAGGGGGTGGCGACCTCGGTCGGCACCACAGTGGCGCTGCTGCGCGCCGCCGGGCACCGGGTCGTCCTGCACTGCCCGGGCCCCCTGTTGCGGCGTCGCCGACGACCGGGTGAGGTGCCCTCGCTGACGGTGCCGACCCGGCCCTACCGGCTGGCAGTGCCCCGGTCACCGGATGCACCGGCGGACGTGGTGCACGTGCACACCACCGGCCCGCTCGGCGTCGCCGGCCTGCGGTGGGCCACCGCACGGGGCGTACCCACCGTGCTGACCTGGCACACCGACCTGATCGCGTACGCGGCGCACTACCCGGAGATCCCGATCGGGGCCGCGTACGCGGGCCTCCGGCTGGGCCTGCGCTGGCGCGCGCGGGACCTGTGGGCGCTCGGTCGACCCGGCCCCGACCGGCAGACCCGACTGGCGGAACTCGGGCGGTGCCTGCTGGCGCACAGCACTGTCCTGGTGGCGCCTTCGGCGAAGACCGCGTCGATGATGGCGGCGATGGCGGGGCGTACCCCGATCGTGGTCCTGCCGACCCCGGCCGCCGCGCCACACGCCGACGCCGACGACCGGCGGCGGTTGCGGGCCCGGTTGGGCATCCCGACGGACGCGCCGGTCCTGCTCGCGGTGGGCCGGGCCACGCCGGAGAAGAACCCGGAGCTGCTGCTCGCCGCGTTCGCCCAGGTCCGCCAGACGTTGCCGGAGGCCCGCCTGGTGCTGCTGGGTGCCCGACGGCACCGGCTCGCGATCCGCCGGACGGCCCACCGGTACGGGGTGGCCGGCGCGGTGCGCCTGCTGCGCCCGGTGTCGCACGACCGGGTCGGCGCCCACTACCGGGCCGCGGACGTGCTCGCGTTCACCTCGACCACCGACACGCAGGGCCTGGTGCTCTCCGAGGCCGAGGCGTACGGACTGCCGGTGGCCATGGTGGACACCGCGCTGGTCCAGCGGCCGGGCACCGGCACCACCCGTCCGGTCGCCGAGCCCACCGCCGCGGCGTACGGCGCGTTGCTGACCCGGCTGTTGACCGAGCGGGAACTGCGCGCGGACGTGATCCGGGACGGGCGGGCGGCGGTCGCGGCCTGGTCCGGGGAGCGCTACCTGGCCGAGCTGGTCAGGCTGTACGCGGCACTGCCCCCAGCGGAGGCGACGCCGTGACGGCGGCGGAGTCGGGCCGGGACGTCCGCCGGGTCCTGCGGGTGAGCACCGCGGCGGTGGTCGCCGTCGGGCTGGTCCTCGCCCTGGTCGCCGCCCGTGACGAGCCCGTCGAGCTGCTCTTCTACTTCACCGTGCAGGTCAACCTGGCCTACCTGGTGGTGTTGCTGGCCGGTGGCGGTGACCGGCTGCGCACCGCGCTCACCGTCTACCTCGTCGGCACCGCACTGGTCTTCGTCCTGGTGCTGGCCAACCCGTGGAGCCGCTACGCCATGGTGGCGAACGCCGACGCCCGAGGGACGATCTCCGACGCCGGCAACCTGCTGCTGCACGTCGTGGCACCGCCGCTGGCCGCCGCCCACTGGCTCAGCCGTCGACCCCGGGTCGCGCTGCGCCCGGTGTACGCGGTCAGCCTGCTCGGCTATCCGCTGGTGTGGCTGACGGTCATCCTGGTCCGGGGCGCGCTGAAGGGTGGTGAGGACCGCTATCTCTACCCGTTCCTCGACGTGCCCCGACTCGGCTATCCCACGGTCGCCCTCAACGCCGTGCTCTTCGCCGTCAGCCTGCTCGTGATCGCCCTGACCGCCGTGCACCTGACCCGCCGTCACGCGCGGTGAGGCGGCTGCCCGTCAGGGTGCCGCGAGCGCCGACTCCACCTGGCCCGCCAGCTGCGCCAGGTCGTGCAGGCGCAGGTCGCCGTCGAGCCCCTTCAACGCGGCGGTCAGCGCGCCAGCCGCCCGCCCGGCGCGCAGGCCGACCTCGGCGTCCTCGACGACCAGGCACCGCCCCACGGGTACGCCGAGCAGGGCTGCGGCCCGCAGGTAGCCCTCCGGGTCCGGTTTGCCGACCCGCACGTCGTCGACAGTGACCAGCACCGGCGCGACGATCCCGGCCGCGCCGAGACGCGCCTGGGCCAGCCGGGCGTCGGCGCTGGTCACCACGGCCCAGGGCAGCCCCAACCGGGCCAGTGTGTCCAGGAGGTCGTGCGTCCCGGGGGTGGCGACCACGTCGGACAGGTCGTCGTACTGCAACGCGAGCTGCCGTGCCGCCGCGGTGGCGACCGCGTGGTCGTCGAGGTCGGGCAACAGCCGGCGGATGGTCCGGTCGGCGGGGCTGCCGTGCGCGATGGCCAGCGCCGCTGCCGGGTCGACCGCGTACTCGGCCGCCCACCGCTCCCAGGCCCGCTCGACGGCCGCGTCCGAGTCGACCAGGGTGCCGTCCATGTCGAACAGCACCGCGCCAATGCCTGCCAGTTCCACGCTCACGCTCCAGTTGTTGCTCGC
>NZ_JBSFBM010000229.1:0-11092 GCF_053592955.1 Micromonospora sp. NPDC002411
TGGGAAGCTACATCCGCACCTACGGCTCCCTGGATCTCGACGCGGCGCTGCTCGTCCTGCCGCTGCTCGGTGTGGACCCGACCGATTCGCCCCGGGTACGCGGCACCATCGACGCCATCCGGGACCGACTGTCCGCCGGCGGTCCGCTGCTCTACCGCTACCCGGCCGGACGGGACGGGCTCCCCGGCACCGAGGGCGCGTTCCTGCCCTGCTCGTTCTGGCTCGTTCAAGGGCTTGCCAGCACCGGGCGTCGCCGCGAGGCCGTCGAGCTGTTCCAGGCCATTGTCGATTACGCCAGCCCGCTCGGTCTCTACGCCGAGGAGGTGGATCCCGCGACAGGTGCCCACCTCGGCAACTATCCCCAGACGCTGACGCACGCCGCGCTGATCCAGGCCGCGCTCGCCATCCGGGACGCCCCAACGCAGGTAGGGTTCCGATCATGACGATTCCCCATCTGACGGCTGCCGACGGCACCGCCCTGCCGGCGATCGGGCTCGGCACGTACCAGCTGAACGGTTCGGCGGGCGTCGACGCGATCGGGCACGCGATCCGGGCGGGTTACCGCTTGCTCGACTCGGCGGTGAACTACGAGAACGAGGGGGCCGTCGGTCGGGCCGCCCGTTCGGCGGGCGACGTGCGGGACGAGTTGATCGTCACCTCGAAGCTGCCGGGGCGGCACCACCGGTACGACGAGGCGCTGACCACCATCGAGGAGAGTGTGTTCCGCACCGGCCTCGACCACGTCGACCTGTACCTGATCCACTGGCCGAACCCCAGCCAAGACCTGTACGTGCAGGCGTGGCGGGCGCTGATCGAGGCGCGCGAGCGCGGTCTGGCGCGGCACATCGGGCTCTCCAACTTCCTGCCGGAGCACATCGAGCGGTTGGTGGCCGAGACCGGGGTGGCCCCGGTGGTCAACCAGATCGAGGTGCACCCGTACTTCCCGCAGCAGGAGGCGCTCGACTACCACCGGGAGCAGGGGATCCTGGTGCAGGGCTGGAGCCCGCTCGGCCACGGCAACGACCTGAAGCAGCATCCCGTCATCGTGGAGATCGCGAACGCCCACGGCGTCAGCCCGGCGCAGACGATCCTGGCCTGGCACGTGGCCCGCCAGGTGATCCCGCTGCCCAAGGCCGCGTCGCCGCAGCGGCAGGCCGAGAACCTCGACGTCTTCGGCATCACGCTCACCGACGCGCAGGTCGAGGCAATCACCGCGCTGGGTCGCCCGGACGGTCGGCTCTCCGATCAAGACCCAGCGGTGTACGAGGAGTTCTGACCGACCCACCCCACAGAATGGTCAGGGGGTCGGGAGAGCATGGGGCGTGCTCGACGGACTTGACGACATCGACTGGGCGCGGCTGGGCCACGCCTACGGGGCGGCCGATGACGTGCCCGGCCAACTGCGTGCCCTGCTCTCCCCCGATCCGGCCACCCGGGACGAGGCGTTGAGTGACCTCTACACCAACGTCTTCCACCAGGGGGGCCGGTTCGAGGCGAGCGCGTACGCGGTGCCGTTCCTGCTGGAGATGCTCGGTGATCCGGCCACCCCGGACCCGGCGGCGGTGCTCGCGCTGCTGAGCGTCCTGGCCGTCGGGTACGACGAGGGTGTCCTGCCGGAGGGCTTCCCGGTGGCTGAATACCGCCGGGCCGCCGAGGGCGGTCGTGAGCTGCTCGCCGCGAAGCCGCCGCCGTGGACCGGCGAGGACGAGTCGGAGAAGGAGTACGTCGAGTACGCCTACGTCGAGTCGCTGTCCGCGGCGGATCAGGGTCGGCTGTGGGCGTACGTCGAGGTGGCGACCTACGACGCGGTGCGCGCCGGGGTTCCCGTGTTCCGCACCCTGCTGGAGCACTCCGATCCGGGCGTGCGCGCGGTCGCGGCGTACGCCCTCGCCTGGTTTCCGGAGGACGCCGACGGCAGCGTGTCCGCGCTTGCCGCCGCGATCGGCGCCGCCCAGGAGCCCGGCGTCGAGTCGACCCCCGGCGAGCTGGCCACCATGCTGGTGGCGTCGGGGCTGCTGGGTGCCGCGCCAGACGCTCGTTGGATGGCCGATCCGCGTCCGGTGCTCCGCTGGGCCGCCGCGATCGGTCGGGCCCGGGTCCTCGGCGCGGCGGCCGACCCCGCGACCGTCGAGGAGCTGTTGAGCTGGGCGTCAGCGCCATCCGACGACGCCGGCAGCGGGCTGGTCGAGGGCGAGTGGGTGCCGTTCCTCGACTGCGATCTGGGCGGCTACGCGGCGCTCGCCCTGCGGCAGCTCGGCCCGCAGCACACCGACCGTGCCTTCGACGCGCTGCTCGACCGGCTGCCCACCGTCGGCGGCGAGCGGTCGTTGACGGTGCTGGGTGTGGCGTTGCGCCTCGCGTTCCCGGACGGTCCGGCAGCGGCAGGGACGCCGGTCGTGGCGTTGCCGCCCCGGCAGCGACGGCTCGCCGAGGTGCTGGGCCGGTCGACCGAGCCGTGGCTGATCGACGGGCAGGAGTTCGGCAACGTGGCCATGCTGGTCGGGGAGTACGGCCTGCCGAGGAGCCGCGAGACGATGCTGGCGTACGTCGAACGCGTGCCGTAGCCGGCGCGAGCACCGGAGACCGGGAGCATTCGCCGCCCCGGTGAGGGACGCCATCACCGCACTGACCAGACCGTGCATCACTGGCAGGGCAATACTGGTCGGGTGGAAAGCACCCGGCCCCGCCTGCTGCTGGTCGAGGACGACCGAGCGCTGACCGCGCTGCTCGCCGACCTGTTCGCCGAGGAGGGGTACGACGTCGACCTGGCCGGCGACGGGCAGAGCGGCCTGCACCACGCACTGGCCCGCGACTACCAGCTCATGGTCATCGACCGAGGGCTGCCGGTGCTGGATGGCCTGCAAATGGTCACCCGATTGCGGGAGCGCGGAGTGACCTGTCCCGTGCTGCTCCTCACCGCTCGGGGCTCCCTCGACGACCGGGTGGAAGGGCTCGACGCGGGCGCGGAGGACTACCTCGTCAAACCCTTCGAGGTCCCCGAGCTGCTGGCGAGGCTCCGGGCGCTGCGTCGCCGACACCAGGACGCGGCGAGCCGACTGCCGCTGGGGCCACGACGCTGGTTGGACGTGGGTAACCGGCGGGTGCTCGACGACGGCGAGGAGATTCCGTTGTCCGCCCGCGAGTTCGCTGTACTGCGCGCCCTCGCCGGTCGACCGACGAAGGTCTTCACCCGGGCAGAGTTGCTGAGCACCACTTTCGACCACGCCGACGCCCCGGGCAGCGTCGACGCCTGCGTCCATCACCTGCGCCGGAAGCTGGGCCGGGGCGCCATTCGTACGGTGCACGGTCTCGGCTACCGAATCGGTACGGGCTGACGGGTGGACGAGGCCCAGCTGAACCACGCCCGACGGCGCAGTGTGGCGCAGACCGCCGCGGCGATCGGCGTCATCCTGTTGCTGGTCGGCGCGTTGATGTTCGTCCTCTCCAGCCGTCAGGAGTCCCGTGCGCTGGATGCGGAGCTGGGTCAGGTGCTCACCATGGCCGAGGACGTGGACGACCCGCCGCCCGGTCAGGTCTTGGCCCGCAGAGCAACCGGAACCGACGCGGTCGAGGTGACCAGTAGCGCATCACC
This sequence comes from Micromonospora sp. NPDC002411, assembly GCF_053592955.1. Classification (NCBI taxonomy): domain Bacteria; kingdom Bacillati; phylum Actinomycetota; class Actinomycetes; order Micromonosporales; family Micromonosporaceae; genus Micromonospora; species Micromonospora sp. NPDC002411. The sequence continues at coordinate 3,593 of NZ_JBSFBM010000229.1, forward strand.
GGAGTTGGTCGGCGTCCTCAAGGACGCGCTACGGCGGCAGCCGACGCGGTACGACACCGACGCGGGGGACGACCATCCGGTCCGGGTGCAGATCGAGCACCGGGTGGACGGCAGCCGCTGGGCGGTCGCCGCCGACCTGGCGCCGCTGCGCCAGCGCCAGGAACAACTCGGCATCGCGCTGCTCGTGGCCGAACTGGCCGGCCTGGCCGGGGCGCTGGCAGCCGCGGCGCTGCTCGCCCGGCGGGCAGTCGCGCCCCTGGCCACCGCACTGACCCTGCAACGTCGCTTCGTCGCCGACGCGTCGCATGAGCTGCGCACACCGCTCACTGTGCTGCACACCCGCGCACAACTGCTCCTGCGCCGAGCCCGGACCCAGCCGGCGGAACAGCTCACCGATCAGCTCGAACAGTTGGTGGCCGACACCCGGGCGCTCGGTGAGGTCGTCGAAGATCTGCTGGTGGCCGCCGCCGAGCACCAGCCGCCACCGGACACGGTGGTCGACCTGGCGGAGGTGGCCCGTGAGGTGGTGGCGAGCATGTCGGTGTACGCGCGGGAGCGCGAGGTCGAGCTGCGTCTCGAGGTCACCGGGGCGGCAGTGGTCCGGGGTGCTCGCACCGCTCTGCGCCGGGCCTTGACGGCCCTGGTGGACAACGCCGTCGGGCACGTGGCCGTTGGCGGGCACGTCACAGTGACCGTGCGACACCGCGACGGCCGGATTGCCGCCGACGTCACCGACGACGGGGTGGGCCTCGATCCGGCCGAGGCGGACCGCCTCCTGGGCCGTTTCGCACACGGCTCGAACGGGACGGGCCGACGTTTCGGGTTGGGCCTGGCGCTGGTGCAGCAGGTAGCGCAGGCCCACAAGGGATCGCTCCAGGTCGGCGGGGCCCCGGGTCGCGGTGCCACATTCACGCTGCTGCTACCCGCGTACTGAACGGGAAGCGCAAGAATTTCACAAGAATCGCGAAATATGGTGACTGGTAGCGATATCCCGAGCGCGGAGGAGATCTCATGCCAGACACTTTCAATGGACTTCCTCTGCACCCACTCGTGGTGCACGCAGTGGTGGTTCTGCTGCCGTTGGCCGCGATCGGCGTCGCCGCGCTGGCCATCCGGCCATCCTGGCGGGGGCGCTACGGCGGGCTCGTCGTACTGATCACCGCGCTGGCCACGGTCGCGGTGCCGGTCGCCTCCTCCACCGGTGAGGGCCTGGAACAGCGGGTCGGCGACCCTGGCGTGCACGCGCAGCTCGGGGACACGCTGATCTGGTTCGCGCTGCCGCTGTTGGTCGCCGCCGTCGCGCTGTTCTGGCTGCACCGCCGGGCGGCCCACCCGGCCGGGGAGACGACCGGGTCCCGCCGTACCCCTGCTTGGGTGGCGGTGGTGATCGCGGTGCTTGCCGTGGTCGTGGCGGCCGCGAACCTGGTCCAGGTCTACCGGGTGGGTGACTCCGGGGCCAAGGCGGTCTGGGGCAGTGCCCCGGCCGCGTCCGCGGGGCGCGGCGGCGGCGACGCCGCGTAACGCCCACGCTGGGCACAAGCGCGGCGCGTCACCCGGGCCGACGGCTGGCCCGGGTGACGCGACGCCGGTCCTAGACGAGCCCGCCGAGCGACGGGTCGCTGATGCTGTCCTTGCCGTTCTCGACGTGGCCCGCGTACCGGTGGGCGAAGTCGGCCTCGCCCGCGACGGTGACGGTCAGGTCGTACCAGCCGTGGGTGCGGGAGAGCTGCCAGTGCGCCCGCTCGGTGTGGCCCGGCTGCAGCGACAGCTTCAGGGGGCGGGAGTGGTACCGGTCGGTGACGGTCACCTCGACCCGCTTCGACCCGGGGTTCTTCAGCGTGAGGACCACCTTGTCGTTGCGCTCCTCGTAGGAGGGGGTGATGTCGAGGTGGGCTCGGCCGCCGGTGAACCGGCGGTAGAAGCCGTTCGGCCCGTGCACGGACAGGTCGTACCCGGACCCGATCGTCCAGGTGTCGGTCAGGTGCTTGCCCGGCTCGACGGTGTAGCTGCGCGGGGCGTCCGCGCTGCCGGCCTGGCGGACCTGGAAGACCGCGGCGGCCCCACCGGTGTTGCGGAAGTCGATGCGCAGCGAGTCGCCGTCGCGCCGCCCGTCGGCGTGCAGGGTGTACGGGATGGCGCGCGCCGGGCGTACCCCGTGCTCCTGCTTCGGCAGCCGCTGGTCGGTCGGCGGCACCGGCACCTCGTCCGGGTGTCGGATGAGGTCCTCGGGCTTGAAGTCGTCGGTGTCGGGCAGCCTGACGTCACGTGTGCGGTTGGGGTGCCGGAAGTCGAAGGCGCTGGTCAGGTCGCCGACGACGGCGCGTCGCCACGGGGTGATGTTCTTCTCGATCAGGTCCGGACGGCCGTGCCCGAACCGCGCCTCCAGGAACTTGATCAGCGAGGTGTGGTCGAAGACCTGCGAGTTCACGTAACCGCCGCGCGTCCACGGCGAGACGATGACCATGGGAACCCGGATGCCGAGGCCGTAGGGCCCGGCCGGGTGGTCGGCGTCGCCCGGGAAGATCTCGTTCGTGGTCGGCACCGTCGACTGGCCGTGCTCGCGGCTCTGCGGGGGCGTCGGCGGGACCACGTGGTCGAAGAAGCCGCCCTCCTCGTCGTACGTGATGAAGAGCGCCATCTTGCTCCACACCTCGGGGTTCGACGCGAGGATGTCGATGACCTGCGAGATGTACCAGGCGCCGAACGCCGGCCCCCAGTTCGGGTGCTCGGTGTACGCCTCGGGAGCGGTGATCCAGGAGACCTCGGGCAGGTGTCCCGCCTCGACGTCGGCGCGGAAGTCGGCCAGCAGCGCCTCCGGGTCGCGGCCCTGGGTGCGGATCTCGGTGCCGGTCTTGGCCTTGTCGGCGAGCGGGGTGCCGGGCTGCGCGTTCTGGTACTGGTGGAAGTAGAGCAGCGAGTTGTCGCCGTAGTTGCCGATGTACGGGTCGTTCGTCCAACCCCAGGAGCCGGCGGCGTTCAGGCCGGTGCCGACGTCCTGGTAGATCTTCCAGGAGATGCCGTTGCGCTCCAACCGCTCCGGGTAGGTCGACCAGTCGTAGCCGGCCTCCGCGTTGGTGATGACCGGGCCGCCGCCCTTGCCGTCGTTGCCGACCCAGCCGCTCCACATGTGGTAGCGGTTCGGGTCGGTCGGCCCCATCAGCGAGCAGTGGTAGCTGTCGCAGACGGTGAAGGCGTCCGCGAGCGCGTAGTGGTACGGCAGGTCCTGGCGGGTGTGGTAGGTCATCGCCGTAACGCCCTTGTTCGGCACCCACCTGTCGAACCGGCCGTCGTTCCAGGCGGCGTGCCCGTCGTTCCAGCCGTGCGGCGGGTCCGGCAGGAAGGTCTGGCCGAGGTCCTTCACCTCGGGGCGGAACGGCAGCAGCTCGTCGGCGCCGTTGGGCTGGTGCCACACGTCCTTGCCGGACGGCAGTGTCGCCGGATGGGGGTCACCGAATCCGCGTACGCCGCGCATGGTGCCGAAGTAGTGGTCGAAGGAGCGGTTCTCCTGCATCAAGATGATGACGTGCTCGACGTCCTTGATCGTGCCGGTCCGGTTGTTCGCCGGGATGGCGAGCGCCTTGCTGAGGTCCAGCGGGAGCGCCGCGCCGATCGCGGGGACCCCCATCGCCTTGAGAAACGTACGCCGATCCACAGTGCCCATAGCTCCGCCTTTGTGCGATCTGGTCGAGAAACTGGCGACCGGACGCTACCGACGACGGGTTGACGGCAGATGACCGTAGTTAGTTGGTTTTGCGACCACTCGACAACCGGCTCCGGGCCCTGCTCGGGCTCACCCCGTGGACCCGTTTGAAGGCCGCGCTGAAGCCGAAGGCGTCCGCGTACCCCAGTTGGTGTGCGACAGCGGCGACCGTCGCCGTCGATTCGGCCAGCACGTCGGCGGCCAGGGTCATCCGCCAGTCGGTGAGGTAGGTCAGCGGTGGCTCGCCGACGAGGTCGGTGAACCGTTTCGCCAGTGTCGACCGGGAGACTCCGGCCTGCGCGGCCAGGCTCGCGAGAGTCCACGGCCGGCCCGGGGCGTCGTGCATGGCGCGCAGCACCGGGCCGACGGTGTCGTCGCTCAGCGCGCGGTACCAGCCGGGAGGCTCGGCGTCCGGTTGGTCGAACCAGTCCCGCACTGTGCACACCAACAACCAGTCCAGCAGGCGGTCGAGCACGATCTGGCGGCCGGGCCTGCCGGCGTCGAGCTGTGCGTCCAGGTAGTCGCGGAGCGGGGCGCAGTCGTGCTCGTCCGGGACGACGAGCACCGGTGGCAGCGCACCCAGCAGCCGTTGGGGCACCCGACCCCGAACGTGGTACACCCCGACGAGCAGCACGAGGCGCTCGGTCTGGTCCGCGCCCGTCGAGTCGATCGCCCCGGTCTGACCGCGTCGGACGTCCCGGAGCTCCCCCGGCTGGAAGCTCGATCGCGGCTCGGCGGAGAAGGTGAACGGTGCCGGGCCGCGCGCGGCGGCGACCTCCCCGACCCGTACCAGATGGGGCTTGTCGCTCTCCGGATGGGAGAGCCAACCCTCGCCGCGCAGCGGGACGCAGAGCGTCAGCGGGGCGCCGTCGGTGAACCGCAGCGCCGAGGGCGGTGTCAGGACGGAACGGCCGAAGGCCGCGCCGTCCGCGTGCACGCTCCGCAGCAGACTGTCGAACGGGTCCATGACACCGACGATAGATCCCGGATGATGGCGCTCGGACGATCACACATGCCCGGCGTACGACAGCACATGGGCCGACCGTGACCGGTCGAGTTGACTCGTGGGCATGACGACGGACGCACAGTCGATACTCGTGATGGCCGGAACCGGTAAGACGGGCCGCCGGTTGGTACCGACGCTCCGGGCGGCGGGCCAGCACGCTCGGGCGGCCTCCCGCTCGGGCGAGGTGCGCTTCGACTGGTCGCGGCGGGACACCTGGGAGCCGGCTCTGGCCGGCGCCTCGGCGGTCTACCTGCTGGCCCCGGAGGACCCGACGCTGGCCGCCGACTTCGTGACGCGGGCGGTCGACTCGGGTGTGCGTCGGATCGTGGCGCTGTCCGGACGCGGGATCGACCAGGTTGGTGACTTCTCCCCCGGCATGGTCGCCGCGGAGACGGCCGTGCGGACATCGGGCGTCCAGTGGTCGATCATCCGGGCGAACAACTTCAGTCAGAACTTCAGCGAGGACCTGTGGCGCCAGCCGCTGCTCGACGGCCGACTGGCCCTGCCGATCGGCGTCACCCCGGAGCCCTTCGTCGACGCCCAGGACATCGCCGACGTGGCCGCGACGCTCCTGACCGCCCCCGACCATCACGAACAGGTGTACGACGTGTCGGGTCCTCGGGCGCTCACCTTCGCCACGGCGGTGGCGACGATCGCCCGGGTGACCGGACGTTCGATCCGCTATGTCGAGCTGACCCCGGAGGAGTACCACGCCGAACTGCTCGCCGAGGGTTATCCGGAGGAGACGGCCTCGGCGCTCAACCTCCTGTTCGACGGGATGCGCGCGGGCCATCTCGCCGAACCCGCCGACGGTGTACGTCGGGTGCTCGGCCGGGACCCGCTCGACTTCGACAGCTACGCCGCCCGGGCCGCGGCGACCGGAGCCTGGTCGTAGTCCGCCCGGTACGCCTGGTCACGGCTCCGGCGGTGTGAGAGCGGCGTAACAGGTGATCTGCCCGCATACCGCGCGCACCCCGACGTACCGTGAGATCGTGCCGACGAGAGACGTACTCACCAAGGCTGACCTCGCTGAACTGCGCCGCTCGGCGCTCGGGACGGCCAACCCGCTCGGTGTCGCCGCCGACCTCGCGGAGGCGGCCGAGCAGGGCCGGCTGGAGGATCCGGACGACGCCGGGGACGCCCTGACCCTGGCCGCCGAGATCGCCGAGATCCGGGCACGGCCCGAGGCGGCCCTGCGCTACGCGGAGCAGGCCGTGGCGGCGTACCCGTCCGCTGACGACCCGCGGGCCGGGTTCGCCCGGGCGCTACGGGCGCGGGCGCTGTTCCGGGCCGGCGGTCAGGACGACGAGGCGATGGCGGAGTTGACCGCCCTGCGCCCGTTGCTGCTCACGCAGCCCGACGCCCCCGCCTACGTCAGCGCGGCGCTGGACGCCGGTGGTCGTTCCGCGATCGCCGAGACGTGGCTGAGCGAGGCCGCCGACTCCGTGCTCAACGAGCGCGCGACCGCCGCCGGTTCGGCCACGTCGACCAGCACCGCGACGGACGCCGTGGTCGATCTCGGTCCGCCGGACGCGCCCGGTGTGACCTTCTTCCTGCTGCAACAACGGCATCGGGTACGCCGGAATCTGAACCTGCCGCACGACCGGCAGGACGACCTGGCGGACCGGTTGGAGACCCAGCTCGTGCGCCGGGCCGGCGAGCGCAGGGACGCCGAGTCCGACCTGCTCTTCTGGCCACGGGCCGAGTTCGACACGTTGATCTCCGAGCATCCCGCCCTCGCCGAGGTGTACGGCCCGGACTGGGATGCGCACCGGGGCCGGTTGGAGACGGAGTTGGTGCGGCTGCGGGGTGCCGGTCAGGCGGGGTTGGGTGTGTTCGGGGCGACAGTGGCCGGGTTGACCGCGTTCGCCGGTCGACGTGGCGGCGACCCGACCGACGTGGCGGTCCGGGCCGGCTACGCGGCTGAGGTGTCGGCGCGGCCCAGCGCGCGCATCCCGTGGCCACCGGAGCGCAACGACTCCTGCTGGTGCGGATCGGGCCTGAAGTACAAGAAGGACTGCCTGCCGCGTTCCCGGAGCTGACCACTGCGGCTATCGCGCTGCGGCCGCCGACCTGACCCGGAGTAGCGTCCCTAACGGCTTTGACGTCGATAGCCGTTAGGAGTGCCTTCGTGCTGGTCATCGCGCATCTCAGTGACACCCACCTCGACAGCCATCCCCGGTCGGCCGAGCGGGCCGCCCGGGTCATGGACTACCTGCACGGCCTGCCACGACCTGTCGACGCGATCCTGATCACCGGGGACATCGCCGACCACGGCGAGGTGGCCGAGTACGAGACCGCCGCGAAGCTCTTCGACTCTCCGCTGCCGGTGATGGTCTGTCCGGGCAACCACGATGTGCGCGACGCGTACCGCAAGGGTCTGCTCGGTGACGACGGAGGCGGCACCGGCCCGATCAACGCCCGCCACGACGTGGCCGGGGCGGTCTTCCTCCTCGCCGACTCCTCGGTGCCCGGCGCGGACGACGGTCACCTGGACGAGGAAACCATGATGTGGCTCGCTGACGAACTGGGTTCGGTGCCGGCCGAGACGCCGACGTTCATCGCACTGCATCATCCGCCGGTGGTGCTGCACCACCCGGTCATCGACCCGATGCGGCTGCTGCGGGCCGAGCCCCTGGCCGAACTGGTCGCCGCCCACCCGCAGGTCGTCGCCGTGCTGACCGGGCATTTCCACACCGCCGCCGCGAGCACCTTCGCGGGCCGTCCACTGCGGATCGTCCCGGGTGTGGTCTCCACACTGCGGATGCCGTGGGAGGGCGAGGGCCCGTTGGCC
>NZ_JBSFBM010000230.1:0-11073 GCF_053592955.1 Micromonospora sp. NPDC002411
CCGGCAACTGGAACCTGCGGGCGATGACGGCGCAGCTCACCGACCTGCAGAACAAGCTGAACGCACTGGCCGCGAAGGACTTCACCGACGAGGCGGCGATCGTGCAGGGCGTGCTGGCCGGGCTGACGCCGGAGGAGATCGCTGCGGCGATCCCGCCCACCATCGCCAAGCAGGTCGCCGACGAACTGGCCCGCCGGCTCGTCGCCTGAGCGGAGGGGCGGCCCGTAGCCGCCGGGCCGCCCCTCTCCACGCTTCCGCAATGATCGTTGGGCAATATCTATTGCGCAACAGTTCTTGCGGATGTCATGGTGGGGGCATGGAAAGCCCTGACGTACGCCAGATCACCGACTCGCGGGCACTGGCCGCGATGGCCCACCCGCTTCGCCGCCGCCTGATGGACGTGCTCAAGGTGCACGGTCCCTCGACCGTCGGCCTGCTTGCCGAGCGCACCGACCAGGCGCCGGCGAACGTCAGCCACCACCTCAAGGTCCTCGCCGCGGCGGACCTGGTCACCGAGGCACCCGAGCTGGCCCGGGACCGGCGTGAGCGGTGGTGGCGGCTGGTCAGCAGGGGCCTGCGCTGGTCCAACGCCGACTTCGACGCCGACCCGGCCGCCCGAGTGGTCGCCGACGCGGCCACCTCGCTCAACCTCGACCGGCACGTCGCCCTGGCTCGCGCGTGGCACGCCACCGACGAAGCCAGCCAGGCAACCTGGGAGGACGCGCCGTTCTCCACCGACCGCTGGCTGCACCTCACGCCGGGCGAACTGGCCGAGCTGAGCCACGAGCTGAACGACGTCCTCGCGCGCTGGGCCGACCGGGACCTGCCCGACGACGACGCCGAACGTCGACCGGTCTTCCTGTTCATCCACGGCGTACCGGCCCGACCGTGACCACCGCCACCCGCAACCAGTCGTTCGACGTCCAGCCGACCGGCGGGTTGCTGCGGCACCGCGACTTCCGCCTGCTCTGGGCCGGTCAGACGGTCAGCAGCGTCGGCAGCAACGTCACCACCGTCGCGCTGCCCCTGGTCGCGGTCGCCGTCCTCGACGCCAGCACCTTCCAGGTCGCGGTGCTCACCGCCGCGGCCTGGCTGCCCTGGCTGTTGATCGGCCTGCCGGCCGGAGCGTGGGTGGACCGGCTGCCCCGCCGATCGGTGATGGTGGTGTGCGACCTGTTCTGCGCGTCGGCCTTCCTCAGTGTGCCGCTCGCCGCCGTGCTGGGCTGGCTCACCGTCGCGCACCTGCTGGTGGTCGCTCTCAGCGCCGGCGCCGCGCGGGTCTTCTTCGAGACCGCCGACCAGGTCTACCTGCCGGTGCTGCTGCGACCCGAGCAGCTACCCGAGGGCAACGCGAAGCTCCAGGCGACGCAGACCGTGAGCCACGTTGTCGGGCCCGGCCTCGCCGGCCTGATCGCCCAGCTCACCGGCGCCGTGGCCGCCCTGCTGCTGGACGCGCTCACGTTCCTCGCCTCGGCGGCGCTGCTGCTGCGGATCCGCACCCGTGAACCACGCGTACGTCGGCCGGACCGATCCCGGTCACTGCGTCAGGACATCGCCGAGGGGCTGCGCTTCGTCGTCCGGGACCCGTACCTGCGGGTGCTGACGGCCTTCGGCGCGGCCAGCAACTTCGGGCTGAGCGGCTACCAGGCCGTCCTGGTGGTCTTCCTGGTCCGCGAGCTGCGCCTCGAACCCGGCCTGGTCGGCGCGCTGGTCGGGGTGATGAGCGTCGGAGGCATCATCGGGGCGCTGGTGGCCGCCAGAGTCGGCCGGCGTTGGGGGACCGCCCGGGCCCTGCTGATCGGTGGGGTGCTCGCCGGCCCGCCGGCATTGGTCATCCCCCTGGCCGCGCCGGGCGTCGGGTTGGCCTGGCCAGCGCTCGGTGGCCTGCTGGTCGGCCTCGGCGTGGCCGTCGGCAACGTGGTCAAGGGCGCCTTCCGGCAGACCTACACGCCGCACCACATGCTGGGCCGGGTGACGGTGAGCATGCAGCTGCTCAACTACGGCACGATCCCGGTGGCGGCCGTGCTGGCCGGTGTGATCGGCGCGCACTACGACGTCGGGACAGCAGTGTTCGTGATGACCGCCTGGCAGGCGTTCACCCCGTTGATCCTGTTGATCGGGCCAATCCGGAGGCGGCGGGACCTGCCCGCCGCCCCGGTGGCGTCTTGAGTGCGCTGCGACGGCGGCCGGAACCCGGCCGCCGTCACCGGCACGGAGCTACATCGGGCGGACGTTGTCCGCCTGCGGACCCTTCTGCCCCTGGGTCACCTCGAACTCGACCTTCTGGCCCTCGTTGAGCTCCCGGTAGCCGCTCGTCGCGATGGCGGAGTAGTGGACGAACACGTCCGGCCCTCCACCATCCTGCTCGATGAAGCCGAAGCCCTTTTCCGAGTTGAACCACTTAACCGTGCCGGTTGCCATGCATCTCTCCCTGTTCAAAGCGGCTGACCATCGACCTCTGGCCGATGATCGCCCGTACCTGTTCGACAGTAACGGGCGAAACCCCAATCTGCTGGCCGAAGTGCCGTAGGTCTTCGAGTGAACTCTGCGCGCCGGCACGTGAAAGCCGCCCCGACCACGCCCCGCTGGGGCATGCTTGCGCCGATGACGGGTGCCGCAGCCGACGCGCTGACCGAGCTGGAGCGCGAGATCGACGCTCCCGGAGCCGGCCTGGACCGGCTCCGGCTGGTCCCCACTCCGTTCGTCCCCGAGGTGCGGCTGCACCTGGCCGAGGACGCCATCGTCTGGTGGGCCCGGATGGAAGCCAACGCCGGCCACGCCCTGCCGGCGCCCTACTGGGCGTCCGCCTGGGCCGGGGGCCAGGCGCTGGCCCGTCACCTCCTGGACCACCCGGAGCTGGCCGCCGGTCGCCGAGTGCTCGACCTCGCCGCCGGGTCGGGACTGGTCGCCATCGCGGCCGCACTGGCCGGCGCCACGCAGGTGATCGCCAACGACATCGACCCGTACGCCGTCGCCGCCGTCACCATCAACGCGCGAGCCAACCAGGTCGCCGTCGACGCGGTCGGGGACGACCTGCTCGACAGCTTCGACGCGGAAGCCGACCTGGTGGTCGCCGGGGACGTCTTCTACGACCGCGCGATGGCCGACCGGATGCTGCCGTTCCTGGAACGGATCGCCGCCGCGGGCGCCGACGTGCTGGTCGGTGACCCCGGCCGGGAGCACCTGCCGGTCGACCGTCTGACGGTGCTCGCCGACTATCCGGTGCCCACCACCGAACCGTCGGTCGACTCGCCACTACGCCGAGTACAGGTGCTGCGGCCCGTCTGAGCGCCGGCGGTGTCTCAGGGGCGACCCCGAGACGGAAGCCAGGGGTCGCTGGGGGCAACAACCGGATGTCCGAAGTGGTGCGGCGGCCATAGCGTACGAGGCATGACGCAATGGCTGGCCCAGATCGGAGAACTGCCTGTTCTGCTGCTGATGGGCGCGCTCGGGCTCGTCATGCTCTTCGATGCCGTACCCCTGCTGGGTGTCCTGGTCCCCGGCGACGTGGCGATCCTCGCCGCCGTCGGGGTGGGCCGCCCGAGCACCGGGCTGGCCACCTTCGCCGCTGTCATGGTCGGCTGCCTGGCCGGTTGGTCGCTGAGTTTCCTGGTCGGCCGCCGCTACGCCGAGCAGCTACGACACAGCCGGATCGGCGATTGGATCGGCGAGGCACGCTGGGTCGCGGCGGAGGGAATCCTGCGTCGCGGTGGCGGCCGGATGATGGTCGTCGCGCCGTTCCTGCCCGTGTTCAACGCGCTGCTTCCGCTGGCCGCCGGTGGGCTGCGGATGTCGTACCGCCGGTTCCTCGGCTGCGCCACGCTCGGCGCGGCTGCCTGGGCCGGTCTCTACCTCGCGCTGGGCACCGCGGCGCGGTCCATCGCCGGGCTGCTGCCCGGTGAGCCCAGCCCACTGGTGATCACGATGGGGGTCGGGGTGGTGTTGGCTTCCGTCGTGTTGCTGGGGGCGCGGCGGCGGCTGTTCGCTGTTGCTTCTTGATCTTCGGGTGGTTGCGGTGGTGAGGCGGGGGCCCGCCGTGCCCGGCTCCGGGCGGTCAGGCTTGATCCCTGGCCGCGTTCGGCGACGCGCTCGCTGCCGCGCTGCACGACGCCGCGACTCACCGCGAGCTGCGGTTGGTGACCGCCCGATCGTCGTACGAGGCGGTGCACGACCCGCTCACCGGGTTGGTCAACCGGGCGGCGATGCTCGGCAAGGGTGACCAGTCGCTGCGGCAGCTCGCGCACGATCACCCGGTGGCGTTGTTGCTGCTGGACATCAATCAGTTCAAGGAAGTCAACGACACCCTCGGTCATGCGGCGGGCGACCAGTTGCTGCGGCTGACCGCGAACCGGCTCGACACGCTGGTTCGCCCCGGCGACCTGCTCGGTCGCCTCGGCGGTGACGAGTTCGCCCTGCTCCTGACCGCAGTACCGGTGCTCGGCGACCGGGCCGCCCCGATGGCCCACGCGATGCGCCAGGCCCGGGAGATCGCCGAACGGCTGGCCGCGCCGACCGAGGTGGCCGGCGTCCGGATGTCGATCGAGGTCTCCGTCGGTGTGGTGGTGGCCGACGCCGGCACCGCCGACCTGACCGAACTGCTGCGCCGCGCCGACATCGCCATGTACCAGGCCAAGGAGGGCGGCGGCAACGTCGCGGCGTACGACGGCACCCGCGACGCTGCCAGCACTGATCAGCTCGCCCTGCTGGCCGAGCTTCGGGAGGCGTTGACTGTCGACGACCAGCTGGTGCTGGCGTTGCAGCCGGCGGTCGACCTGACCACGGGCGCGCCCACCGGCGTGGAGGCGCTGATCCGCTGGCAGCACCCGCGGCGTGGGTGGCTGAACCCGGCCGACTTCATCCGGCCGGTGGAAAACAGCGAGCAGCTCGGCACCTTCACCCGCTACGTGCTGGACAAGGCGCTCGGTGTGGCCGCCGGCTGGGCCCGGGAGGGGTTGGACGTCCCGATCTCGGTCAACCTGTCGGCACGCAGCCTGCTGGACCCCCGGTTGCCGGCGGAGATCGCCGACGCGCTGCGCCGACACCAGGTGCCACCGCACCGGCTCGTCCTGGAGATCACCGAGACGGTGGTGATGAGCGAGTTGGAGGTCATCGACGAGGTGCTGGCCACCCTCCGGTCGATGGGCGTGCAACTCGCTGTGGACGACTTCGGCACCGGCTTCTCGTCGCTGACCTTCCTCACCCGGATCGCCGTGGACGAGTTGAAGGTGGACCGCTCGTTCGTGATCCGGATGGCGGACTCGCCGGAGGCGGCGGCGATCGTCCGGACGACGGTGGGTCTCGCCCACGAGCTGGGGTTGCGCGTGGTCGCCGAAGGGGTGGAGACCGCCGAGCAGCGGATGGCCCTGGCCGAGCTGGGCTGCACCTCCGCGCAGGGCTACCACTTCTTCAAGCCGATGCCGGCGGACAAGATCGGCGCGGTGCTGGGGTCGCTGCGCGACTCGGCGGAGTCGAACGTGTTCCGGCTCCGCGCCGACGGCGCCTCCTGACCGCCGGGCACGTCCGAGCAGGGGTGGTTATGGTCGTCGGGTGAACCGACTCGTCGACGCCACCAGTCCGTACCTGCTCCAGCACGCCGACAACCCGGTCGACTGGTGGCAGTGGTCCGACGAGGCGTTCGCCGAGGCGAAACGGCGCGACGTCCCGGTGCTCATCTCGGTGGGTTACGCGGCCTGCCACTGGTGTCACGTGATGGCCCACGAGTCGTTCGAGAACGAGCAGGTCGGGGCCTTGCTGAACGACAACTTCGTGTCGATCAAGGTGGATCGCGAGGAGCGTCCGGACGTGGACGCGATCTACATGACCGCGACCCAGGCGATGACCGGCCAGGGCGGCTGGCCGATGACCGTCTTCGCCACCCCGGACGGCACCCCGTTCTTCTGCGGCACCTACTTCCCGAAGGCCAACTTCGTCCAGTTGCTCCAGTCGGTCACCACCGCGTGGCGGGAGCAGCGCGAGGCGGTAGTACGCCAGGGTGCCGCCGTGGTCGAGGCGATCGGCGGCGCGCAGGCCGTCGGTGGCCCCACCGCCCCGCTGGACGCGCCGCTGCTCGACGCCGCGGCCGGCCAACTGGCCAGCGAGTACGACGCGACGAACGGCGGCTTCGGCGGTGCCCCGAAGTTCCCGCCGCACATGAACCTGCTCTTCCTGCTGCGCCACCACCAGCGCACCGGTGACCCGCAGAGCTTGGAGATCACCCGGCACACCGCCGAGGCGATGGCCAGGGGCGGCATCTACGACCAGCTCGCCGGCGGCTTCGCCCGCTACTCGGTGGACGCGCACTGGACGGTGCCGCACTTCGAGAAGATGCTCTACGACAATGCGCTCCTGCTCCGTCTCTACACCCAGCTGTGGCGGCTCACCGGTGACGCGCTGGCCCGCCGTGTCGCCCGGGACACCGCCCGGTTCCTCGCCGACGAGCTGCACCGACCGGGCGAGGGCTTCGCGTCCGCGCTGGACGCCGACACCGAGGGCGTCGAGGGCCTCACCTACGCCTGGACGCCCGGACAGCTCGTCGAGGCGCTGGGCGAGGAGGACGGCAGGTTCGCCGCCGACCTGTTCACGGTGACCGACGAGGGCACCTTTGAGCACGGCACGAGCGTGCTCAGGCTTGCTCGGGACGTCGACGATGCCGCGCCGGAGGTCCGCGCCCGCTGGCAGCAGGCGGTGGGACGGCTGCTCGCGGCCCGGGACACCCGTCCGCAGCCGGCCCGCGACGACAAGGTGGTGGCCGCCTGGAACGGGCTGGCGATCACCGCCATCGCCGAGTTCCAGCAGGTCGCCGCCCTGTACGCGTCTCCGCAGGACGAGGACGCCAACCTGATGGACGGCGTGACCATCGTCGCCGACGGCGCGATGCGTCAGGCCGCCGAGCACCTGGCCACCGTGCACCTGGTGGACGGCCGGCTGCGTCGGGTCTCCCGGGACGGCAAGGTCGGCGAGCCGGCCGGTGTCCTGGAGGACTACGGCAGTGTGGCCGAGGCCTTCTGCGTGTTGCACCAGCTCACCGGCGAGGGGCGCTGGCTGACGCTGGCCGGCGAGCTGCTGGACACCGCGCTGGCGCGCTTCGCCGCACCCGGTGGGGCCTTCTACGACACCCCCGACGACGCGGAACAGCTGGTCGCCCGACCCGCCGACCCGACCGACAACGCCACCCCGTCCGGCCGGTCGGCGTTGATCGCCGGGCTCGTCGCGTACTCGGCCCTGACCGGGGAGACCCGTTACCGGGAGGCCGCCGAGGCGGCGCTCGCCACCGTCGCGCCGATCGTCGGGCGGCACCCGCGGTTCACCGGGTACGCGGCCATGACCGGCGAGGCGTTGCTCTCGGGGCCGTACGAGATCGCCGTCGTCACCGAGGACCCGGCGGACGACCCCCTGGTGGCCGCTGCCCGTCGGCACGCCCCGCCCGGGGCGGTGGTGGTCGCCGGCCGCCCGGACCAGCCCGGTGTGCCGCTGCTCGCCGACCGTCCGCTGGTCGACGGCCGGTCCGCCGCGTACGTCTGCCGGGGTTTCGTCTGTCAGCGGCCGGTCACCTCCGTCGAGGAGTTGGTCGCCGAGCTGGGTAGCACGCGGTAGTCGTCGGTGCGCCACGCCGGTGTGGGAACGGGACGCCCGGCGCAGGGTCGCCGGCCCTCCGGGGAGGCGTGCCGAGGGCCCGGATAGGCTGGCCGCGCTATGGATTCCCGTACCGGACTGCCTGTTGTCGGCATGGTGGGTGGCGGCCAGTTGGCCCGGATGACCCACCAGGCCGCGATCGCCCTCGGCCAGTCACTGCGTGTGCTCGCGACCGCCCCCGACGACGGCGCGGCGCTGGTCGCCGCCGACGTCCAGTACGGCGACCACACCGACCTGGCCGCCCTGCGTACCTTCGCCAAGGGCTGCGACGTCGTCACCTTCGACCACGAGCATGTGCCCTCCGAGCACATCCGCACGCTGGCGGCGGAAGGGGTGACCCTCTACCCGCCGGCGGACGCGTTGCTGCACGCCCAGGACAAGCAGGTGATGCGGGAACGCCTCACCGAGCTGGGTGCTCCCAACCCGGCGTGGCGACCGGTCGCTGAGCCCGCCGACCTGGTCGGTTTCGGCGAGCAGGTCGGTTGGCCCGTGGTGCTCAAGGCGGCGCGCGGCGGGTACGACGGCCGGGGCGTCTGGATGGTCGACGACGCCGCCCAGGCCACCGAGCTGGCAGAAACCCTGCTGGCCGGGGGCACGCGGCTGATCGTCGAGGAGCGGGTGCCGCTGCGCCGGGAGTTGGCAGTGCAGGTGGCCCGGTCGCCGTTCGGTCAGGTGGCCGCGTACCCGGTGGTCGAGACCGTGCAGCGCGACGGCATCAACGTGGAGGTGCTGGCCCCGGCGCCCGACCTGGACGAGGAGCTGGCGGTCTCCGCGCAGCAGCTCGCCATCGACCTGGCCACCGCGCTCGGTGTGATCGGTCTGCTGGCCGTGGAGCTGTTCGAGGTCCGTGACGACGCTGGCCGTCCCGCCATCGTGGTCAACGAGCTGGCGATGCGCCCGCACAACTCCGGGCACTGGACCATCGAGGGTGCCCGGACCTCCCAGTTCGAGCAGCACGTGCGGGCGGTTCTGGACTACCCGATGGGCGACACGGCGCTGACCGCGCCGGTGGTGGTGTCGGCGAACGTGCTCGGCGGTGAGCCCGGCGGGATGTCGATCGACGAGCGGTTGCACCACCTCTTCGCCGCCGAGCCGGGCGCGAAGGTGCACCTCTACGGCAAGCAGGTGCGACCGGGCCGCAAGATCGGGCACGTCACGGTGCTCGGCGACGACCTGGATGACGTACGGGCGCGGGCGGCACGGGCCGTTCGTTGGCTGTGCGAGGGGCACGAGTGAGCGGGAACGAGGAGAGGGCCGCAGTGAGCACCGTCGGGTTGATCATGGGCAGTGACTCGGACTGGCCGACCATGCGGGCCGCCGCCGAGGTGCTGGACGACTTCGGCGTGTCGTACGAGGTGCGCGTGGTCTCGGCGCACCGGACTCCGGTCGCGATGATCGAGTACGGCCGCGACGCCGCCGCCCGTGGCCTCAAGGTGATCATCGCCGGGGCGGGCGGTGCCGCCGCACTGCCGGGCATGGTGGCCTCGGTGACGCCACTGCCGGTGATCGGTGTACCGGTGCCGCTGAAGCACCTCGACGGCATGGACTCGCTGCTGTCCATCGTGCAGATGCCGGCCGGTGTTCCGGTCGCCACCGTGTCGATCGGCAACGCGCGCAACGCCGGCCTGCTCGCCGTACGGATCCTCGGCGCCTCCGACGAGGGGTTGCGCACCAGGATGACGACCTACCAGCGGGAGCTGGAGGAGCTGGTAGCCACCAAGGAAGCAGCCCTCCAGAAAACCCTCCGCTAACGCTGCCCCCCACCAGCCGCAGCGGCGTGGGAAGCGCGCCCTCTCAGCCTGCGTCGTCACCCATCCCGCCGTGACCCTCCGGTCTCATCTCATGCCGCGCAGGGCGGTCTGAAGGCGTTCCTGGGCGCGGCGGCGGCGCTCGTTGCTCGCCCCGAGCACGAGCAGCAGGATGCCGACCGGGATGAGCGCGAGCCACGGGCCGAGGCTGACCAGCGCGTGGATCGCGGTGATCGCGGTGACCGACGCGCCGACGATCACCGGGGCCTGCTGCCGGGTGGACGAGCCGAAGATCAGCACCGCGACCGCGCCGAGCAGCAACAGCATCTGCCGCAGGGTGCTGGACTCGGTGGCCAGGACGATGGCCAGGGTCGGGACGAAGGCGGTGACCAACGCCGGCCCGTACGCCACCCAGCTGCTCAGATCAGGTCGGTGACGCAGTTCGAGGACTCCGACGAGCAGGGCCAGTGCGGCGAACGGCAAGGTGTACGCCTCGGGCAGCGCGACGTCGGCGACCCGCATCAGGATCCACCAGGCGGTGATCTCGCAGACCACCACCGCCCAGAACAGGATCCGGCGTTCCACCGGCCGGCGACCGGGCCTGGTCGCCGCCACGCCGAGCACCGCGCCCCAGGCGGCCAGCAGGGCGGCGATGTGTCGGGGCGAGTCGAAGGCGAGGGCCAGGGCGATGAGCGCGGCAGCGTATCCGCTCCACTGCACCGTGGAGGCCTCACGCTGCGCCTCGGGTTGCCGCAGCCGGGGCAGGACCGCCGCGAACACCTGGAGTACGGCCCCGACCGCGAGCACCCCGAACGCGGACCAGACCGGGTCAAGGCGGGTGCGTTCGACTCCCTCGACCACCCCCGCAAGGGGCTGCTCGCGGTTCACGCCGACGCCATCGACGCGTACGCCGACGTCAAGCGCAAGGAGGCGGTCGGCCAGTACGACCTCTTCGGCGCGGGCTTCGGTGACGCCGACACCGGCAGCACCACGGTGATGCCGGTCATCGGTGACAGTGAGTGGGACAAGCGCGACAAGCTGGCCTTCGAGCGGGAGATGCTCGGCCTGTACGTGTCCGACCACCCGCTGTTCGGTCTGGAGCACATCCTCGGCGCTGCGGCCGACACCACCATCGCGTCCCTGGCCGAGGACGGCGCGGTGCCCGACGGGGCGGTGGTCACCCTCGCCGGCATCCTCTCCGGGGTGCAGCGCCGGGTCACCAAGCAGGGCCGCGCCTGGGCCTCGGCCACCCTGGAGGATCTCGCCGGTGGGGTGGAGGCGCTGTTCTTCCCCAACACCTACGAGGTGATCGGGCAGTACATCGCCGAGGACGCCATCGTGGTGGTCAAGGGTCGGGTGGACCGCCGCGACGACACCCCCCGGATCATGGCGATGGACATGTCCATGCCGGACGTCAGCACCAGCGCCACCAACAAGCCGGTCACCCTCACGATCCCGGTGCACCGCTGCACGCCGCCACTGATGGAGAAGCTCAAGGAAACCCTGGTGCTGCACCCCGGCGACACCGAGGTGCACGTCAAACTCCTCAACGGCGGGCGCACCACCACCCTGCGGCTGGGCCCGTTCCGGGTGGCGGCGACGACCGCGCTGATGGGTGACCTGAAGAGCGTCCTCGGCCCGGCCAACGTGAGCTGACCGTCCGCGGCCCAGCCGGCGTCATCGCCGGCCGGGC
>NZ_JBSFBM010000231.1:0-11057 GCF_053592955.1 Micromonospora sp. NPDC002411
GCGAGCAACAACTGGAGCGTGAGCGTGGAACTGGCAGGCATTGGCGCGGTGCTGTTCGACATGGACGGCACCCTGGTCGACTCGGACGCGGCCTGTTCGGTCCACGCTGAGGGTGGGGCGGGCCGCCGGGCGGTCGGGATCGTCATCGGCACGTACACCCGGGCGTCCACGGCCTCGGCCAGCAGCAGTGCCGCCATCAGGCTGGTCGGGCGCCGCTCGGGCTCGTCGGCGAGGCAGGAGTGACACAGGTCGGCCACCTCGGGCGGGAGCCCGTCGATCGCGGGTAGCCGCTCCGGCGGCTGTCGGCGGCGTACGCCGAGCAGTTCTCTGGCGGTGACCGCGTGGTACGGCAGGCGGGCGGTGAGGCTGTAGTAGAGCAGCACGCCGAGGGCGTACATGTCGGCGGCCGGGGTGGCGGGCTCCCCGTCCAGCTGTTCGGGGGCCAGGTACGCCGGGG
This sequence comes from Micromonospora sp. NPDC002411, assembly GCF_053592955.1. Lineage (NCBI taxonomy): Bacteria > Bacillati > Actinomycetota > Actinomycetes > Micromonosporales > Micromonosporaceae > Micromonospora > Micromonospora sp. NPDC002411. The sequence goes on from NZ_JBSFBM010000231.1 coordinate 458, forward strand.
TGCCGACCACGATCCCGTCGGGCAGCGGGTCCGGGGTGCCGGTGGGGACGGCGATGCCGAAGTCGAGGACCTTCACCCCGGCCGGGGTGAGCATGACGTTCGCCGGTTTGACGTCGCGGTGGACGATGCCCTCCGCGTGTGCGGCGGCCAGCGCCGCGGCGACCTCAGCGCAGACCCGCACCGAGATCCGCCAGTCCAGCGGCCCGGCCCGCAGGTGCGCGGCGAGCGTCTCACCCTCGGCCAGTTCCATCACGATGTACGGCACCGGGCGGCCGGGCAACGTGGAGGAGGTGCCAAAGTCGTGCACGCTCGCCACGTTCGGGTGCACGAGGCGGGCGGCGGACCGGGCCTCCGTGCGGATCCGTTCCACCGGGCTGTCCTGGTCGTGGGGACCGGGCAGGATGAGCTTCACCGCGACCGGCCGGTCCAGCACCTGGTCGTGTGCCCGCCACACCTCGGACATGCCGCCCACGCCGATACGCTGCTCGAGCTGGTACCGCCCGTCCAGCGTGCGCATCGACCACTCCTCGTTCACGCCCCGCCGACGACGGGTGCTGGGGTCGCGGTACCCGAGCGCCGAGCTGGGCAAACCGGCGCGGGTCGCGCTGGGCACACCGAGGGCGGGCCGGCCTGCGCACGTCGCTGCGGCGCGGCGGCCGGTGCGGTAGCTTGCGAGCCAGAGCCGGTGTCACCCACTGTGCCGGCACGGTCACCCGAGAGGCGCCGCGATGAGCGAGGTCACCGTACGCTTCGTCGGCGGGCCCGCGGACGGCCTGGTCCGGCTGCTGCCGGCCGGGTCGGACGGCGCCCCACCGCAGCGTTGGATCATGCGGCATCCGGACGGCACCGGTCCGGTGCAGCCCGGCCCCGACCACCTCTACGAACGCGACCGCCCGGATGGGACGGGCGGTTGGAGCATGCGCTTCGTGCGCACCGACGCGTACGGGGTGTCCGAGTGACCACGAGGCGGGGCTGACCGGTGGCGACGCCGGAGTCCCGTCGACCCGGCCGCACAGCTGGCACACAGGCTCCGCAGGGGCGTGGCACAGGCGTGGCGGCCACGATGGGCGGCATGGTCATGAACGGGCAGGCCGCACCGAGCCGGATCGAGCTGCGCCGCCCCGACGGGGAACCCGTCCGGGTGCTGGTGGTCGACGACGAACCCACGCTCACCGACCTGCTGTCGATGGCCCTGCGTTACGAGGGCTGGCAGGTCCGTAGCGCCGGCAACGGGATGGCGGCGTTGAGTGCCGCCCGGCAGTTCCAGCCGGACGCTGTGGTGCTCGACGTGATGTTGCCCGACCTGGACGGCTTCCAGGTGCTGCGTCGGCTGCGCGAGTACGCCCCGACCGTGCCGGTGCTCTTCCTGACCGCCCGCGACGCCGTCGAGGAACGCATCGCCGGGTTGACCGTGGGCGGCGACGACTACGTGACCAAGCCGTTCAGCCTGGAGGAGGTGATCGCCCGGCTGCGCGCGCTGCTGCGCCGCTCCGGGTTCGCGGTCGCCGCCCGGGAGGACGCCGTGCTGACCGTCGGCGACCTCAGCCTCGACGAGGACAGCCACGAGGTACGCCGAGCGGGCCAGTTGGTCACGCTCACCGCCACCGAGTTCGAGCTGCTGCGGTACCTGATGCGCAATCCGCGTCGGGTGCTCAGCAAGGCGCAGATCCTCGACCGGGTGTGGAACTACGACTTCGGCGGCCAGGCCAACGTGGTGGAGCTGTACATCTCGTACCTGCGGAAGAAGATCGACGTCGGCCGGGCACCGATGATCCACACGCTGCGCGGTGCGGGCTATGTCCTCAAACCCGCGGAGTGACCGCCGACCGATGCGTGCCGCCCGACGGTGGCTGGCCGGCCGCTCCCTGCGTACCCGACTGGTGTTCGCCCTGCTCGCGCTGCTGGCGGTGGTCAGCGTCGCGATCGGTGGCCTCACCACGGTGGCGCTGCGGCACTTCCTGATCGACCGGCTCGACGCCCAGTTGGCGCCCGCGACGGCCATGCGGGGTGACCGCCCGGGGCGGCCGGCCTTCCCGGGTAACGGACCCGGCGTGCCACCCGGGTCGCCGTCCGGCACGGTGGTCGCCGTGATCACCGACGGGCGGGTGACCAGCGCCCGGACCCTGACCGACAGTCCGTCCAGCGGCGACCCGTTCCCCGACGAACAGGCCGTCCCGGTCGGGGACGTCGCCGCGCTGGCGGGCCTGCCCGTGGACGCCGAACCGCGCACCGTCGACCTCGGGGCGCGCGGCGACTACCGGGCTGTGGCCCGGCAGTACTGGGACGGCCGGGTACGCGTCGTCGCGATGCCGCTGTCCGGGGTGCAGGAGACCGTCTGGTGGATGGTGGCGGCGCAGGCCGCGGTGGCCGCCGTCGGGCTGCTGGTCGCCGGCGCGGCCGGCGCGCTGATCGTCCGGGCCACGCTGCGCCCGCTCAACCGGGTCGCCGCCACCGCCACCCGGGTCACCGAGCTGCCGCTGGACCGGGGCGAGGTGGCGCTCGCCGTCCGGGTCCCGGAGGCGGACACCGACGCGCGCACCGAGGTCGGTCAGGTCGGCGCGGCGTTGAACCGGATGCTGGGGCACGTCGCCGACGCGCTCTCCGCCCGGCAGGCCAGCGAGACCCGGGTACGCCAGTTCGTGGCCGACGCCAGCCACGAGTTGCGGACTCCGCTGGCGGCGATCCGCGGCTACGCCGAGGTGGCACGGCGGGGTCGGGACGAGGTTCCCCCCGACGTGGCGCACGCGTTGCGCCGGGTGGAGTCGGAGAGCACCCGGATGACCAGGCTCGTCGACGACCTGTTGCTGCTGGCCCGCCTCGACGCCGGTCGGCCGCTCGCGGCGGACCCGGTGGACCTGACCGCGCTGGTGGTGGACGCGGTCAGCGACGCGCACGTCGCCGGCCCTGATCACCGCTGGCAGCTCGGCCTGCCTGAGGTGGCGATCCGGGTGCCCGGCGACGCGGCCCGGCTGCACCAGGTGGTCGCGAACCTGCTGGCCAACGCTCGGGTGCACACCCCACCCGGCAGCACGGTGACCACCACGCTGGCCGTCGAGGACGACAACGCCGTGTTCACCGTCGCCGACGACGGGCCCGGGGTGCCGGCGGAGCTGCAACCGGAGATGTTCGAACGGTTCGCGCGCGGCGACAGCTCCCGCTCCCGGGCGCACGGCAGCACCGGCCTCGGCCTGGCGATCGTGGCGGCCGTGGTGGAGGCCCACCGGGGAACGGTGGGTGTCGACAGCCGCCCAGGTCGGACGGTGATCACGGTGCGGCTGCCGAATCCCACAGCTGACGCATAGTCGGCGCACGGCGTCCCGCCAGCCCCGCCGCCGAGGCTGACCGCATGGACAGAACCGAGACCCTGCCGACGGCCCCCGCCGAGCCCGAGCCGTCGACGACCACGCGCCCCGACGAGCACCCGCCGCCGCGTCGCTCGCCGGCCTGGGCCCGGCCCGCGCTGGCTGGCCTGCTGCTCGCCACCGCTGTGCTCTACCTGTGGGGCCTGGGCGCGTCCGGCTGGGCGAACTCCTTCTACGCCGCCGCCGTGCAGGCCGGCTCGGTCAGCGGGAAGGCGTTCCTCTACGGCTCGTCGGACGCCGCCAACTCCATCACCGTCGACAAGACCCCCGCGTCCCTGTGGCTGATGGCCATGTCCGTGCGGGTCTTCGGGTTGAACAGCTGGGCGATGCTCGTCCCGCAGGCGCTGTGTGGCGTCGCCTCGGTCGGCGTGCTCTACGCGACGGTGAAGCGCTGGTACGGGCCGGCCGCCGGTCTGATCGCCGGCGCGGTCCTCGCGGTCACTCCGGTGGCGACGCTGATGTTCCGGTTCAACAACCCCGACGCGTTGCTGGTCCTGCTGCTGGTCGCCGGGGCGTACGCCACCGTCCGGGCGGTGGAGTCGGCCAGCACCAGGTGGATCGTGCTCGTCGGTGTGCTGGTCGGCTTCGGCTTCCTCACCAAGATGCTCCAGGCGTTCCTGGTGGTGCCGGTCTTCGCCGGTGTCTACCTGCTGGCCGCGCCGACCGGGCTGTGGCGACGGATCCGGCAACTGCTGCTGGCCGGCTTGGCGGTGGTGGTCTCCGCCGGCTGGTGGGTGGCGCTCGTCGAGCTGGTCCCGGCCGGCGCCCGCCCGTACATCGGAGGGTCGCAGGGGAACAGCATCCTGGAGCTCACCCTCGGCTACAACGGCCTCGGCCGGATCACCGGCGACGAGGTGGGAAGCGTCGGCGGCGGAGGCGGGCGCCCGGGAGGCGGCGGTCCGTTCTCGGGCCAGACCGGCATCCTGCGCATGTTCGGTGGCGAGGTCGGCGGTCAGGTCTCCTGGCTGCTGCCGGCCGCCGCGATCCTGCTGGTCGCCGGGCTGCTGGTGGCGGGCCGGGCGGCCCGTACCGACCGGACCCGAGCCGGGTTGCTGCTCTGGGGCGGCTGGCTGCTGGTCACCGGCCTGATCTTCAGCTTCATGTCCGGGATCTTCCACGCGTACTACACAGTGGCGCTCGCCCCGGCGATCGGTGCGTTGGTCGGCATCGGTGTCACGCTGCTCTGGCACGAGCGGCGACCGGCTGTCACCGGGAACCCAGCGGGTGATCCGGTGCCGGCGTCCGCCGACAGTGCCGCTGCCGGTTCGCGACGGCAGCGGTGGCGTCCATTGGCGGCCACGGCGACGCTCGCCGGCACTCTCGCGGTCACCGTCTGGTGGGCATGGGCGCTGCTCGGGCGCAGCCCCGACTGGTACCCGTGGCTGCGGGCCGTCGTGCTCGTCGCCGGTCTGGTCGGCGCGGCGCTGCTCCTGCTGGTGACCCGGCTTCCCCGCCGGTCGGTGCCGGTGGTGCTCGGCCTGGGCATCGCGGCGGCCCTCGCGGGCCCGGCGGCGTACGCGGTGCAGACCGCGGCGACCCCGCACACCGGGTCGATCCCCAGCGCCGGCCCGTTCGTGGCGGGCGGATTCGGCCGGGGCGGCTTCCCCGGCGGGCGACCACCGGGCGGGATGGAACTTCCGGGCGGCGGTCAGTTCCCGGGCGGGGGCCAATTCCCGGGCGGGGGCCAGAACGGTGGCGGTCAGTTCCCGGGCGGCTTCCCGGGCGGGGGCCAGTTCCCCGGCGGCGGTCGAGACGGCGGGGGCCAGAACGGCGGGGGTCAGAACGGCGGCGGTCAGAACGGCGGCCAGGGGCCGGGCTTCCCCGGCGGTGGCCGCAACGGCGGGCCCAACGGCGGCCAGGGACGCTCGGCCGGTGGGGGAATGGGCGGGCTGTTGGACGCCCGCGAGCCCAGCGCCGCACTGCGCGAGTTGTTGGAGCGCGACAGCGCCAATTACACCTGGGTGGCCGCCACCATCGGCTCCAACAACGCCTCCGGCTACCAGCTCGCCACCGGAGATCCGGTGATGCCGATCGGCGGGTTCAATGGCAGCGATCCTTCGCCGACGCTCGCCCAGTTCCAGGGCTACGTCGCCGATGGAAAGATCCACTACTTCGTCGGTGGTGGCGGTTTCCGGGCCAACGGCGGCAGTTCCTCCTCCCAGGAGATCGCCGCCTGGGTCGCGGAGACCTTCACGGCGCAGACCGTCGACGGTGTCACCGTCTACGACCTGAGCACCGGCACGGAGGCGTCGTGACCGCGCTGAACGCACAGCGGGCCGCCGTCCAGGCCCGACCCAGCGCCGCCGGCGCGGTGCTGGACGTGGTGATCCCGGTCTACAACGAGGAGGCCGACCTCGGGCCGTGCGTACGACGGCTGCACGCCCACCTGACCGAGCACTTCCCGTACCCGTTCCGGATCACCATCGCGGACAACGCCAGCGTCGACGACACCCCGGCGATAGCTGACGGTCTCGCCACCGAACTGCCCGGCGTCGACGTGCTGCACCTTCAGGCCAAGGGGCGGGGAAGGGCCCTGTCGGCGGCCTGGTCCGCGTCGTCCGCGCCGGTGCTGGCGTACATGGACGTGGACCTCTCCACCGATCTGGCGGCGCTGCTGCCGCTCGTCGCACCGCTCATCTCCGGCCACTCCGACCTGGCGATCGGCACCCGCCTGGCGCGTACCTCCCGGGTGGTACGCGGTGCCAAACGGGAGGTCATCTCCCGGGCCTACAACCTGTTGCTGCGTGGCGCGCTGGCGGCGCGGTTCTCCGACGCGCAGTGCGGCTTCAAGGCGATCCGCGCCGACGTGGCCGGTGAGCTGCTCCCGTTGGTGCGCGACACCGGCTGGTTCTTCGACACCGAGTTGTTGGTGCTCGCCCAGCGGGCCGGGCTGCGCATCCACGAGGTGCCGGTGGACTGGGTGGACGACCCGGACAGCCGCGTGGACATCCTCGCCACCGCCCTGGCCGACCTGCGCGGGGTGGGCCGACTGGGTCGGGCGTTGCTGACCGGCGCGCTGCCGTTGACCGCCCTACGTGCCCAGTGGGGCCGAGGGCCGCTGACCGTGCCGTCCGGCCGGGGACCGCTGACCGTGTCGCCCGGCCGTGCGCCGCTGGTCGGTCCGGCGACTCAGGTGCCCTTCGGGTTGCCCCGGCAGTTGGTCCGGTTCGCGGCGGTCGGGGTGGCCAGCACCCTCGCGTACCTGGTGCTGTTCGTGGCCACCCGGGGCGCCCTCGGCGCGCAACCGGCCAACCTGCTGGCGCTGCTGGTGACCGCTGTGGCGAACACGGCCGCGAACCGTCGGCTGACATTCGGCATCACGGGGCGTCGGGACGTGGGGCGGCATCACGTGCAGGGGTTGCTGGCTTTCGCGCTCGGTCTGGCGTTGACCAGTGGCTCGTTGGCCGTCCTGCACGCGGTTCACGCCGTGCCGGCCCGGCCGGTGGAGCTGGCCGTGCTGGTGGCCGCGAACCTGGCCGCGACCGTGCTGCGCTTCGTGCTGCTGCGCCTCGGCATGCACCATCGGCGCGGCTGAGCGGCGGCGGTCAGTCGGCGGCGGCCTCACGGACCAACCGGCGTGCCTCGTCGTGGGGCACGCCGGTGGCCCGCAGCAGGTCGTTGGCGGCGGTACGCAGCTGGGACACCACGATCGTCCCGGAGAAGCCCAGACCCTGCCGGCACGCCCCGCCCGCCTCCCGGACCGCGCGCAGCACCCGCGCGCGGGCCTGCACGGGCTCCTGGCCGGCGAGGAACTCCCGGTTCAGCAGTCGGACCGCCTGGCCCAGGTGCTCCACCGCCGCCGGCAGGTCCGCCGGCACCGGCTCCTGGTCGCGCAACGTGGTGCCGATCCGGCGGACCAGCCCGCGGCTGTTGCGGAAGGCCCGCTGCATGTGGGTCACCCCGCCGCGGTACGCGGCGATCGCGCGTCGCCGACGCCACCGCACCGGCGAGAACCGGACCACCTCGTCGGCGGCGTTCGCCACTTCGGTGAGTCGTTTGAGTGTCGGGTCGGCGGCGCGCATCCGCTCCAACGTCGCCTGCGCGCGTCCGGTGTCCGCCTCCGCGAGGGCCTGCGCCGACGCGGTCATCTCCCGGGCGAACAGGTCCAGGGCGGGTTCGGCGGCCCGGCGTACCGTCCGCAGCGGGTTGATCGGCAGGAGCACGAGCATCACCAACAGGCCGGCCGCCCCGCCCACCAGTGCGTTGATCGTGCGCGGCCACTCCAGGTCGGGCGCGCTCGGGGTGAGGGTGGCGATCAGCACGGCCGTACCGCCGGCCTGGGTCATCAGCGCTCCGGTGCCGCGTACCAGCACCGCGGCCGCGATCGCCAGGAAGACGATCACGCCGGTCTGCCACGGCCCGGTGCCGAAGAGGCCGATCAGCAGGTCACCCGCGCCGATGCCGAGCACCACCCCGGCGACCAGCTCCAGCGCGCGGTGGGCGCGCCGCCCGAGGGACGCCGCGATGACGGCGACGGCGGCGGCCGGCGCGAAGGTCGGTTCCGGGTTTCCGAGGACCTCGCGGGCCACCACCCAGGCCAGGGCGGCGGCCAGCCCTGCCTGCAACGCCACGATGAGGTACGTCTGCAACCGCCGGTAGCCGCCCCGACCGGCCTCGACGAGCCGGGCACGCAGCCCTCCGGGCGACCCGGCCGTCGTCGTCATGGTCGCGGTTACCCGACGCGACCGGGCGCGAACCTGTCAGGCCGGGTACGCCATGGTCGCGGCCAGCGCCACCACCCCCGGCAGGCGGGTGTCCTGGCGCAGGAACTGCACCACCACCGGCACCGGGGACCGCAGCAGGGCGCCGTACGGTCGGTCCAGCCGTACCGCCTCCGGGTCGATCAGGTCGTTGAGCCGGACGTGGCGTACCCGGCGGGCGTCCACGGGCAGCGCGTACGGGCCGACGGGCTCGGCGTCCTCGTAGTAGATGTGCAGCTCCACGTCGGCGCGCCTGTCGGTGGTGTTGAGGACGCAGAGTTGGTCGAAGCCGGTGAACTCCGGCTCCGGGCCGTTGCTGGGGAACGGGATGTGCCCGCCCGGCACGACCCAGAGGCAGGCGCCGACGTCGGGCATCAGGTCTCCTCCAGCAGTCGGGCGAGGTCCGGGCTGAGGAACACACCGTCCGGGTCGAGCCGGCGGCGGGCCGCCTGGAAGTCGTCCCAGCGGGGATAGAGGGGCCGCAGGTCGCCGGCGGTCAGCCAGTGCTTCTTGCCCCAGTGCGGTCGGCCCCCGTACTGGCGGAACACCGCCTCCATGTCCCGGAAGTAGTCCTCGTACGGCAGGGAGGTGTTCTGCAGGCACGCGATCGTGGTGGTCGGCCGCCCGTACGCGTTGCTCAGCCAGATGTCGTCGGCGGCGATGCTGCGCACCAGCACCCGCCAGCCGGCGACCTTGCGGTGCCGTTGCATGATCCGGGCTCGGACCTCGGCGAAGCAGGCCGGGAACGCCTCCGACGGCAGCATGTACTCGATCTCCTCGAACCGCAGGTCCCGTTCCTGGGGGATGGTGCGGTGGATGGGCCCGGACCGGATCTCGTGGGGCGCGCCCCACGGGCCGGAGTCCGGCACCCGCGGCGCGGCCCACACCCGCACGTCGGGCCCACCGTCGACGCGGTTCAGGGTGCGGATCTGGGTCTGGTCGCTGCGCGGGTACCAGTAGAAGTCCATGTTGCGGTTGGTGTGCTGCAACTCGGCCAGGTGGTCGAGGGTCCACTCGACGTGCGCGCACCACGCTCGACGGCGCAGCTCGTAGCGGGGCTGCACGTCCAGGGTGACCTGGGTGACCACCCCGAGCGCGCCCAGCGACAGACGGGCCGCCGGCAGCAGGTCGGCGTTGTCGTCAGCCGAGATGTCCAGCACGTCGCCGGTGCCGGTGACCAGGCGGACGCCGGTCACCTGGGTGCACAGGTTGCCGAAGCCGAGGCCGGTGCCATGGGTGCCGGTGGCGGTCGCCCCGGCGATCGACTGGTAGTCGACGTCGCCGAGGTTGTCCATGGCCAGCCCGGCGTCGTACAACCCCTCGCCGAGGGTCTTGAGTTTGGTGCCCGCCCACACCCGTGCCCGGTCGTGGTCCTCGTCGATGACACCGGCGAGCCGGTCCACGCTGAGCAGGATGTCGTCGGTGCGCGCCAACGGGCTGGACGAGTGACCGGACCCGACCGGGCGGATCGTCCGGCCGGCCTCCCGCGCGCGGACGACCAGGTCCCGTACCGCGTCCTCGTCGGCCGGCTCGGCGTGCTCCCTCGGGGTGAACGAGAGGCTGCCGGACCAGTTGACGAACCGTCGCATGCGGGGGACTACCCGGCGGCGCGACCGGTAGTCGCCGACGGCTGTTTCCGGGGTCCTGCGCCGGGTAAGCGCGCCGCGTGCCGGTTCCCGGCTTGACCACCCCCGTGCCGGTCCCCGGCTTGTCCAGCTCTGTGCCGCCGATCGACTCGTACGCGTTCCTCTCCGACACCCACACCGGGGCACTCGTCGGCGCGGACGGCACCGTCGACTGGTTCTGCGTGCCGCACTTCGAAGGTGACGCGGTCTTCGCACGCCTGCTGGACCGGCGCGTGGGTGGCGCGTTCACGCTCGCGGTCGACGGCTGTGCCGAGCCGGTCCGCCGCTATCTGCCCGGCACGCTGGTGCTGGAGACCGTGTACCACGCGACCGGGGGCAGCGCGGTCGGTCAGGACTTCCTGGCGGTCCGCGCCGGCGACGCCGCCCAGCCGTTCCGCGCGGGCATGCTGCTGGTACGCCGCCTCACCGTGCGCCAGGGTTCGGTGCGGGTGCGCGCCGAGGTGACACCTCGCACCGGCTACGGCGCCCACGCCGTCGAGTGGCACCGCGACGGCGACCGGTGGGTGGCCGCCGACGCCGGGCTGGGGCTCCGCTCGACGCTGCCGTTCCGCGTCGACGGGGCGACGATGCGGGCCGAGGCGGTGCTGCACGAGGGGCAGACGGTCGACGTGCTGCTCGACTACGGCGCAGGCCCGGCCGAGGCGGTCGACTCCGCCGAGCTGTTGGCGCAGAGCTGCCGGACCTGGCGCGAGTGGTCCGACCGCGCGGACTACACCGGCCACGGCAGCGACCAGGTGCGGCACAGCGCCACCGTCCTGCGGGGGCTGTCCTTCGACGAGACCGGGGCGTTGCTCGCCGCGCACTCGATCGGCGGCACGTACCACGGGCGACCGGTCGGCTCGCTCGCCGACCTGACCACCTTCTCGTTCTTCCCCACGAAGAACCTGACCAC
>NZ_JBSFBM010000232.1:0-11051 GCF_053592955.1 Micromonospora sp. NPDC002411
TGGGACGGACGGGGACCACCAGGGGGCCGTGGGTGCCGGGGACCACCCGGACGCTGGCCCGGTAGTGGGTGGCGAGCAGGTGCTCGGTCAGCACCTCGGCGGGGGTCCCGGCGGCCACCACCTGACCGCTGGCGAGCATCACCATCCGGTCGGCGTACTCGCCGGCCAGGGAGAGGTCGTGCATCGTGCCGAGGACCGTCAGGCCGTGCTCACGACGTAGCTGGTCGACGACTTCCAGGACCTCCTGCTGGTGACCGATGTCGAGTGCGCTGGTCGGCTCGTCGAGCAGCAGCAGTGTCGCGCCCTGGGCGAGCGCCCGGGCGAGGAACACCCGCTGCCGTTCGCCGCCGGAGAGGGTGGCCAGCTCGCGATGGTGGAAGCCGGTGAGGTCCAGACGCCCGAGCACCTCGTGGACGGCGTCCAGGTCGGCGGTCGACTCCCGGCCCAGGGTCGGGATGTACGGGGTCCGACCGAGCAGCACGTAGTCCAGCACCGACATACCGGCCGGCACCACCGGGGACTGTGCCACGGTGGCCACCACCCGGGCGCGGTCCCGGCGGCGCAGCGCCGTGCTCGGCGTACCGAAGAGGGTGATCGCCCCCGGCGCGGGCAGCAGGCCGCCGACGGCGCGCAACAGAGTCGACTTGCCGGCGCCGTTCGGACCGATCACCGTGACCCACTCGCCGGCGGCGACGGTGAGGTCGACGCCGGTCAGGATCGGTGTGCCGCCGAGGTCGACGTGCAGGCCACGCACCTCGACGGCCGGCACGTCGCCGGCAGAACCGGCAGCGGACGAGCCGGCAACAGACGGGCCGGCAGCGGGCTCGCGGCTCACGTGAGCACCCGCCGGGCGGTGCGCAGCACGATCACGAAGAACGGGCCGCCCAGCAGGGCGGTCACCACCCCGATCGGCACCTCGGCCGGAGCGGCGGCGGTGCGGGCCACCACGTCGGTCAGGGCCAGGAACGCACCGCCGAACAGCAGTGACAACGGCAGGATCACCCGGTAGCTCGACCCGGCGAGCAGCCGGACGGTGTGCGGCACGATGATGCCGACGAAGCCGATCAGGCCGGTAGCGGAGACCGCCGCCGCGGTGCCCAGGGACGCGGCGGCGATCAACAGGTAGCGGGTGCGCTGCGGGTGCAGGCCCAGACTCTTCGCCTCGTCGTCACCCACCGCGAGGACGTCCAGCTCGCGGCGGTGCAGCAGCACCACAACCGTGGTCAGCGCGGCGTACGGCAGCACCAGCAGCACGTCGTGCCAACCGGCGGTGGCGAGCCGACCCAGCAGCCAGGAGTAGACCGGCTGGATGCTGTCGGCGTGCTTCTGCAGCAGGTACGTCTGCCCGGCGGAGAGGAACGCGGAGACGGCCACCCCGGCGAGGATCAGCATCGCCGGTGACTGGCTGCGCCCGCCGCCCGCGCCGAGCGCGTAGGTCATCGCCACGGCGAGCAGCGAACCGGCGAACGCGGCCAACGGAATGGTCATCGGCAGCCCGGAGATCGCGCCCTCCCGGCCGGCGCCGCCGAGGGCGATCACCGCGGTGACCGCGAGGCCGGCGCCGGCGGCCACCCCCAGGAGGTACGGGTCGGCGAGCGGGTTGCGGAAGACGCCCTGGTAGCAGCCGCCGGCGAGGGCGAGCAGACCCCCGACGAGCAGGGCCAGCACCACTCGGGGCAGCCGCAACTCGGTGACGATGGCGATTTCCCGCTCGGAGAGCCCGCTGTCGAGGTGCACACCCGGGATCAGGTTGAGCAGCTCGGCGGCGACGCTGCCGGCGGGCAGGCTGACCGGGCCGAGCGACACTCCGGCGACGAGCGCGACGAGCACCGTGAGCACCCCGGCGAGCAGCCACCGCTTGCGCAGCCCGGCGGGCCGGGCCACCGGAGGTGACCCGACGGACCGGGCCGCCGACAGCGGCCCGGTCACCGACGGATCGGGGTCACGCGGGCACCTTGGCGACCGCGTCGATGATGACCCGGAGGAGGTCGACGACGCGCGGGCCCCAGCGGGAGGCGATGTCGTCGTCCAGCGCGATCACCTGGTTGTTCTTGACCGCGGTGAGCCCGGCCCAGCCGCTACGTGCCTTGACCGCGTCGGCGTTCTGCTGGCAGCACTTGGAGTCGGCAAGGAAGACGAAGTCCGGGTCGGCCTTGACGATGAACTCCTGGGACAGCTGCGGGTAGCCGCCGTTCTTGCTGTCCGCGTCGGCCGGGTCGGCGATGTTGGTGAGCCCGACCTGGTTGTAGAGCGAGCCGATGAAGGTCTTGCTGGTGGCGCTGTACAGCTCGGGACCCAGCTCGTGGAAGTAGGTGAGCTTCTCGGTGCGCTGCGGCAGGTCCTTGACCAGCTTGGCGATGTCGTCCTTCATCCGGGTGGCGACGTCGGTGGCCTGGTCGGCGTGCCCGGTGAGCGTGCCCAGCTCGGTGATCTGCCGGTACGAGTCGTCGAGCGTGGTCGCCGCCGGAGTCTGGTAGACCGGGATCTTCAGCTTGGTGAGCTGGTCGACGATCTTGTTGCGGTCGTCGGAGAGCACCACGAGGTCGGGGTTCTTGCCGGCGATCGCCTCAGCGTTCGGCTGGTAGGCGGAGAGGTCGGTCTTGGGCGCGTCGGCCGGGTAGTTCGACTGGTCGTCGACGGCGGTCACCTGCGGGCCGGCACCGATGGCGAAGAGCATCTCGGTGGCGGTGGGCGACAGCACGACGATCTTCTCGGGACGCTTGTCGAGGGTGAGCGCGCCGACCGTGACCGGGTAGGCGGCGGCTGCGGTGCCGGCGCTCGGCTTGTCGTCGGCCTTCTCGGCGCAGGCGCCGAGGGCGAGCGCGGCGACCGCGAGGGTCGCGGCGAAGAGCCGAGGGGTACGTCTGAACATGGGGGCCTCCTGTCGGTCGAGGAGTGTGGTGCTTCGCCGACAGGGACTTTCGTACGCCCGCCCACGAGGCGCCCTTCCTCGAGAGCGCGTATCGCGACCGATCCGTAGGCGACCTGGCTCGTCCCCACCGGGGTGGGGCATCACAGTTGCGGGACAGCGCCGGATTTAGCACCGGCTTCGCTGCGGACTGGTCGCTAAGACGGTAGCGCACCGCCACGACGTGCCGGATCGATCAAGGATCGATCAGCGCCGGCCGATCGCCGAAACCATGGCGCACGAGGGATATGTCCCGGATATGGAGGCTCGGGAGCGGGTGGTGGGGCCCCGCCGGGCGGAGCGGGGCCCCACCCGATCAGGAGGACGTGATGGTGACGTTGTCCACAGCCGCCTCTACCAGACTGGCGCCGGAGGCGTCCGCCGCCTCAACGAGGATGCGCACCGACTGGCCGGCGTACGGACTGAGGTTGAGGCTGGCCACCGCCCAACTCCCGTTGCGGTTGGTGGCCGCGCCGGCCTGGGTGAGCAGCGCTGTGGTGCCGCCGTTGTGCACCACGCTCACCCGCAGGTAGTCCGCCGACGAGGCGTTCGAGCCGTGCGCCAGGTACCAGGCCAGCGAGAGCGTCAGCGTGCCCGACGACGGCAGGGTCACCGCCGGGGACCGGGCGCTGGTCACACCGCCGTCGACGTCGTAGTCACCGGCGGCCGATCCGGCGAGCCGGCCGGTGACCAGGTCGTTGGAGCCGGCGTACGGGGTGAGCTGCTTGGCGCCGGAGGACGTGGTCGCCTGGGCGGCACCCCGTTCGAACGCGCCCGCCGTGGCGGTGTCGGTGCCGGACGGGTTGATGGTCCAGCCGGTGGCGGTCTCGAAGGTGTCCGACCAGACAGTGGTGCCACCACCGCCGCCGCAGTACTGCGCCTGCTTGCCGATCGCCCGGTACGGGCAGTCGGCGTACTCGCTGAGCATCAGCACCGCCTCCCGGTTGCGCGAGGTCTGCGCGGGGATCACCTCGTCGGGCGGGTAGAAGCCACCGCCGCCGGACGAGCCCGGGTACATCTCGAAGGTGTACGCCCAGATGTTGTGGGTGGCCCACATCCAGTCGATGCTGTCCCCGTCGGTGATGTAGAGGTCGCTGGACTGCTGCGGTGTGTAGCTGTTGGTGGCCGCCATCTGCTGCCCGATGGTGGCGAAGGTGTTGTACTGGTCCGCGCTCATCCCGGTCGCGGTGTTCGCCGTGGTGTAGCCGTACGGCCAGAGCACCAGCTGCGAGTACGTGTGGAAGTCGATGTTGGCCTTGATCTGCTGCACACCACCGACGACCCGGCCGTTGACGAAGTTGCGCAGCGCCTGCGTCTCCGGGGCGGAGAACGCCGACGGGCCCCGGTAGGTCTCCGACGAGGTGCTGCCGGACGAGCCGCCGCAGCAACCCCAGTTGTAGGACCAGTTACGGTTCAGGTCGGTGCCCACGTTGGACGAACCGCTGTTGGGCTGCCGGTTCTTGCGCCAGGACCGGTACGACCCGGTGGCGATGTCGTACTCGCTGCCGTCCGGGTTGACCGTCGGCACGATCCAGATCTCCCGGCTGTTGACGATGTTGGTGATCCGGGAGTCGCCGCCGTAGCTGTCGGTGAAGAGGTTGAGCAGGTAGATCGCCATCTCGACGGTCAGGTGCTCCCGAGCGTGCTGCTGGGAGTTGAACAGGATCTCCGGCTCGTTCTCGTCGGTGCCGACGTTGTCAGAGATCTTCACGGCCATCAGGTCGCGGCCCTCGTACGACGAACCGATGCTGATCTTTCGGGCGATCGCCGGGTGGTCGGCGACGACCTGGTTCACGACGGCGGTCAGTTCCGCGTAGTCGTGGTAGTTCGAGTCGGCCGGCGGGAAGGCCAGCGCGCCGAAGTCGTCGGCGCCTCGTTCGGCGTTGGGTGGCGGGGCGAGCGGTTCCAACCGGAAGCCGAGCTTGCCGATCGCGGCGGCCTCGGCCGCGGTGGCCGAGATGTGCAGCACGCCGTGCTCGGAGTAGTCGATGGCGGCTCCGGTGCGGGCCACCGCGTTGCGGTCGGCGAGGGTCCGGGGCCCGAGCACCCGGTAGCCGGCGGCGGCCGACTCGGCGGTGCGGTCCGGTGCCGGCCGGGCGGCGACCGGGCCGGCGGCGACGGTGACGATGCCCAGCCCGGTGACGACAGCGAGCACCAGGACACGGCGGAGAGAAATGGGCGTGCGGAGGGCCATGGACTACCTCCTCGATGGGCGGGAGATCCCGCTCGGTGAAGGACACTTCACCACCTGTCACATGGTCATATCAATATCGATCGCTGCCTTATGCATCCCGAGCCGATCATCCCGGCGGCAATGATTTTCCAGCGACGAACATCTGGCGAAACTTCTCTCCAAGCGGAAAACTGACCAGCGACGATGCCCCTCTCGACACCGCGGAGCACCCATGGCCAGACCCCGCCTGTACGCGGCCGCCCTCGCCGGCGTCACCGCGCTCACAGTGCTCGCCACCGTCGCGCCCGCGACGGCGGCCCGCCCACCCGCCGTCAGCCACGACGAGCAGATCACCTTCCAGGACTGGTCCGGGCCCGCCGACTGGCACCGAGGCGACCGGTCCGGCACCCGCGTGGTGCCCGGCGCCCGAGCGGGCCTCACCCTGGCCCGCCCTGCCGGCACGACGGACTACGCCGACCCGCACACCGGCGTCACCCGAACCTGGGAGTACGGCACCTGGACCTCACCGGTGACCCGGATCGGGTTCGACGCCACCGAGCTGATCGCCTCCTGGAACGCGGAAACCCCCGCCGGCACCTGGATCCAGGTGGAGATGCAGGGCAGCTACACCAGCGGTGACCAGACCCCGTGGTACGTCATGGGTCGCTGGGCGTCCGGCGACACCGACATCAGGCGGACCAGTGTCAACCGGCAGGGCGACCCCTGGTCGACGATCTGGACCGACACCTTCAGTATCGACGACGCCACCGCCGGGGTGCTGCTGCGGTCGTACCAGTTGCGGCTGACCCTCTACCGGGCACCCGGGCAGACCGCCGCGCCGGTGGTCCGGATGCTCGGCGCGATGAGCTCCACTGTGCCGGACCGGTTCACCGTGACGCCGAGCGCCGGGCACATCGCCTGGGGCGTCGAGCTGCCGGTGCCGCGCTACTCGCAGAACGTGCACGCCGGGCACTACCCCGAGTACGACGGCGGCGGCGAGGCGTGGTGCTCACCGACCTCCACCGAGATGGTGGTCGAGTACTGGGGTCGTAGGCCGTCGGCGGCCGACACCTCCTGGGTGGACCCGACCTACCCCGACCCGACGGTCAACCACGCGGCCCGGATGACCTTCGACTACGCGTACGACGGCGCTGGCAACTGGCCGTTCAACACCGCGTACGCGGCCAGCTTCCCCGGCCTGGAGGGTCGCGTGACCCGACTGCACTCGCTGGACGAGCTGGAGCGGTTCATCGCCGCCGGCATCCCCGTCGTGACCAGCCAGTCCTTCCTCGCCAGCGAGCTGGACGGCGCGAACTACGGAACCTCCGGGCACCTCTTCGTGGTGGTCGGCTTCACCGCCGAGGGCGACGTGATCGTCAACGACCCCGCCTCGTCCAGCAACGACGTGGTGCGCAACGTCTACAAGCGCGCGCAGTTCGAACAGATCTGGCTGCGGACCAAGCGCACCAACGCCAGCGGGGGCACCTCCGGCGGCTCCGGCGGCATCGCGTACCTGATCAAGCCAACGTCCAAGCCCTGGCCCAAGGTCCAAGGCTCCACCAACTGGTAGATCCACCCCCACATCCCCGCGCGGGTGATCAAGAGGTTTGCGTCACGGATTCAGTCTCCGGTGACGCAAACCTCTTGATCAACGTGAAGAGTCGGCGGGCGGGTCGGCGGGGTTCTGGTCTTCGCCGGCCAGGGCCGAGCGGAGGCGTTCCTTCTCCGCGCGGCGGCGCTCGGTCGCGTCGGCCATCTCACCGGCCATCTCGTCCCGCCAGCCGCGCAGCAGGAAGAAGGAGAGCGCGGCGGAGAAGACCAACGCCAGCATCAGCTTCAGGAACACGTTCATGTCGATCAGCCAGAGACCCGCCAGCACGGCGACGAACAGCCCGATCCGGCCCAGCGTGTACTTGAGCGCGGCGCTCACCCGCACCACTCCGTTCTCTCCGTCGCCCGCCGATGCCGGCGGAAGGTTCGATCCGCCCGGTGGGCGGTAGCGGTCAGCCGGTCCGGCGGGCCAGCCAGCGGACGCCCGGGAACCAGACCACCGCGTACGCCACTGTGAACGCCGCCGCCGCCAACACCCCGGAGAGCAGCGGCGGCAACCCCGCGCCCAACCCGGCGATCAGCAGCCCGGCGAACACACCCACGGCCGCGGCGACCACCGCCGCCAACACCCGGGCCGCACCGAACTCCCACGCCCGGAAGTCGTCCCAGAACAGCCACGCCGGCAGGATCACCGCGAGCCAGCCGTTGGTGTGCCCGAAGTCACCGGCGCCGATCGAGGCGAACGCCCAGTCGAACAACACCAACGCCAACGCGCCGATGACGACCCCGGCGAGGCACACCCCGAGCAGATCGCCCAGGGTACGGACCCGCCCCTCGGCGTCCCGGCGGGGAAACCCGCTCTGCTGCTCGGAACCGCTCTTCTCGGTCATCGACTGCGAGGGTACGTGGTGACTCAGGCCCAGACCTGCTGCGGCTCGGCGCGCCGCTGCGCCAGCGACGGGGCCCTGTCGTACTCCCGGACCACGTTGTAACGGGTGTCCCGCTCGACCGGCTGGAAACCGGCGTCCCAGATCAGGTGCAGCAGGTCCTCGCGGTGCATGGTGTTCGGGGTGCCGTACGAGTCGGCGTCGTGCGTGATCTTGTATTCGACGACCGAGCCGTCCAGGTCGTCCACGCCGAAGTTCAGCGAGAGCTGAGCGACCGACAGCCCGTGCATCACCCAGAAGTTCTTCACGTGCGGCACGTTGTCGAAGAGCAACCGGGAGACGGCGAACGTCTTCAGCGACTCGGCCGGCGACGCCATCGTGGTACGCGCCTGGATCCGGTTACGGATCTTGCCGTCCGCCGAGTCGACGAAGTCGTGCTGGTAGCGCAGCGGGATGAAGACGGCGAAGCCACCGGTCTCATCCTGCAGCTCACGCAGCCGCAGCACGTGGTCGACCCGGTGCCGGGGCTCCTCGATGTGGCCGTACAGCATCGTCGCCGGGGTCTTCATGCCCTTGCTGTGCGCCAGGGCGTGGATGCGCGACCAGTCCTCCCAGTGGCAGGCGTGGTCGACGATGTGCTGCCGGACCTCCCAGTCGAAGATCTCCGCGCCACCACCGGTCAGCGACTCCAGGCCGGCGTCCATCAACTCGTCGAGGATCTCGTCGGCGCTCAGACCGCTGATCTTCTCGAACCACTGCACCTCGGTCGCCGTGAAGCACTTGAGCTTGACGTTCGGCAGCGCCGCCTTCAGCTCGCGCAGCACCTTCGGGTAGTAGCGCCAGGGCAGCGTCGGGTGCAGGCCGTTGACGATGTGCAACTCGGTGAGCTGCTCGTCCTCCATCTCCTTGGCCTTGCGGACCGCCTCGTCGATGCGCATCGTGTACGCGTCCTTCTCGCCCGGCTTGCGCTGGAACGAGCAGTACGCGCAGGACGCCGAGCAGACGTTGGTCAGGTTGAGGTGCCGGTTGACGTTGAACATCACCCGCTCACCGTTCAGCTCGGTGCGCTTGTGGTGCGCCAGCCGCCCCAACCAGGTCAGGTCGTCGCTCTCGTAGAGGGCGACCCCGTCCTCCCGGGTCAGCCGCTCACCGGCGTACACCTTCGCTTCGAGCTCACGCTTGAGTCCGGCGTCCATGGCACGTCCCTTCCACCTGCGGTCCCGGTCGAGCGTACGTCGGGACGCCGACAGCCCCGGCGGCACGGTCGCCGGCAGCGACCCACTTCACCGAACTCTCAGCCTCCCGTAACCCGCCCACGCATCGACAAGGTTGGCGAGGTGCGGTAGTAACAAGGTGGGGCGGAACACACACACTGGTACCGTCCCGGCGGTCGCGCCCACCGTGCGCGGCGAGGAGCAGCGGGACGAGGAGCGGCATGATCTACAGCGGGCGCGGGCGACGGCAGCGACGACGGAGCCCGGTGATCTCGCCGGTGCTGCGTCCGAAGCTCTGGGCCGCCCTGCTCGGCGCGATCGCCGCAGCTGTGATGGCCACCCCCGCGTACGCCGAGCCCGGACTGCCCACGACGGTGCCCGACACCGGTGCCCGGCCGCCGGCGATCGGCACGGTCCAACTGCCCGGCGGCCCACCCGTCGCCGGCGTCCCGGCGCCGCCGGTGGCCACCATCGGCACCAGCCCGCTGGCCGCGCAGATCTATGCCGGCGAAGCCCAGGTCGGCACACTCGGCGAAGCGCTCCTGACGATCAAGCAGAAGCAGTCCGCCGCGAAAGCCCAGGTGGAGTCTGCCGCCAAGGTGCTCGCGAGCGCGCAGGACGCCCTGCTCCGGGCTCAGCAGGAAGCCGACGCGGCCGCCGCCGACGCCGTCAAGGCAGCCGCCGCGCTGCCGCCCGGCGACCTCGCTCAGGACATCCGGGAGCTGAGCCGCCTCCAACAGATCACCAGGGGCGAGAAGGTCGACGGCGGCACCACAGGCGTGGCCGGCGGGCTGTCCCGGGCCCGCGCGGGTGAGCAGGAGGCGTACCAGAAGCACGCCGAAGCCAAGAACCAGCTCGCCGCCGCCGACGCGGAGTTCACCGCTGGCGAGGGAGCGCTGCGCACGGCCGAGGCGAGCCTGCTCAAGCTGCGCCGCGACAACGCGACCCAACTGATCGAGATCGAACGTCAGCAGGAGGCCGCCGAGCAGCAGTACGGCAGCGGCTACGTCGCCAACCAGAGCATCAGCGGCATGGCCGCGCACCCCCGGGCCCTGGCCGCGGTCCGCTACGCGCTCGCCCAGCTCGGCGACCCGTACAAGTGGTCCGAGGAGGGGCCGGACCAGTTCGACTGCTCCGGCCTGATGTGGGCTGCGTACCGGTCGCCCGGCGCCGACTACTTCGACCTGCCCCGGGTCTCCCGCGACCAGTACGCCGCCACCCGGGGGCGGACGGTGCCGCAGGGCGCGCTGCTCCCCGGCGACCTGCTCTTCTTCGCTTCCGGCAGCAGTTGGACGACCATCCACCACGTCGGCATGTACATCGGCAACGGCAAGATGGTGCAGGCACCCACCACCGGCGACGTCGTCAAGATCTCGGCCGTCCGCTGGACCCGGCTGTACGCCGCGACCCGGGTGATCGGCGCGGTGCCGGCACCGATCGTGTCCGTGCCGACCCCGCCGGTCCCGACGCCGACGCCGACGAAGTCCGCCACCCCGACGCCGACGCCCACCAAGTCCGCCACCCCGACGCCCACGCCGACCGGCTCGGCCACGCCGACGCCGACCCCGACCGGCAGCGCGACGCCGAAACCGACCGAGACCACCTCGCCGACCACCCCGCCGACGCTGCCCTCGGCGCCCACCAGCGCGCCGAACACGACGCCTCCGCCGACCACGCCGCCGGCCACGACGAGCGCGACGGGCGGCGACAGCCCGTCGAGCAGCGCCAGCAACGCTGGTTGATCCGCCACGACCCGCTCCGGCTGTCCGCTCGGGGAGATCTGTGGCACGGTGACAACCAGGCACATCCGGCTCGACGTCACGGGTCCGGGTGCGAGCATGGCGCGGAGGGCGGAGATGGCCGAGCAGAGAGATCCGGCGGAGACTGTCGACTCCGTGGTCGACCGAGCCGACCCGGCACGGCTCGGCACCGCCGACCCGGTGTCCGGCCCGGTGTCGACCACCGAGGCTGACCCGGGCTCCAGCGACACGGCCCCGTCCGCGTCCGACGGGACTGCGGCCTCGGACAACGGCGCGGCCTCGGACAACGGCGCGCCCTCTGACGGCGACTCCGCGGCCTCCGACGGCGGCTCCGCTGACGTCGGTGCCGCCGCCGACACCGACCGCACGGACACCCCCACGGCCGGGGCGGACGCTCCCGCCGTCGACACTGGCGCTCCCGCCGCCGGCGCGGACCCCCTCGCCGGCGCGGACGCTCCCGCCGTTGCCGTCGGGAAGGCTGGTGCCGACGTTGCCGGTCAGGTCGTCGGCCCAGACGATGGCCTGCCAGAGCCGGACGATGTTGCCAGTGCGCACGCA
>NZ_JBSFBM010000233.1:0-11049 GCF_053592955.1 Micromonospora sp. NPDC002411
GGCCACCGCAACACCGCGAACATCGTGATGGCACCCGGCTTTCCCGGGCAGCCGCACCACGTACACGACTACGTCGGCCCGCCGCCGCGCCCGACCGTGCCGCCCCGGCCGTGGAACAGCCGCAGGTGCACCCCGTGCCGGGCGGCCACGTCACGCAGTGCGCGCTGCGCCCGGTGGATCGACCACTGGCTGGTGGTGATCCCGGCCTCCTTGTTCGAGTCGGAGTAGCCCAGCATCACCTCCTGCACGTCGCCCCGGGCCGTCACCAGCGCCCGGTACGCGGGCAACGACAGCAGCTCGTCGAGGAGCTCACCGCCGGCGTTCAGCTCGGCCGGGGTCTCCAGCAGCGGCACGAACCCGACCCGGGCCCGCCCGCTGTGCACGTCCACCAGGCCGGCCTCGCGGGCCAGCACCACGGCGGCCAGGACGTCGTCGACACCCAGGGTCATCGAGATGATGTACGACTCGATCACCTCGGCGCCGAACCGGTCCTGCGCCTCCCGGATGGTCCCGAACACGTCGAACGTCTTGCGGGCCGGCTCGGTCAGCGACGTGTCGACGGTGGACAACGGCCGGCGGCCGGTCAGCTCGTCGGCGAGCAGCTTGGTGCGCTCCAGCCGGGTCAGCGCCGGGTAGTCGGAGACCTCGCCGACCGCCTCGTAGAGCTGGGCGAGCACCGCGTGGTGCGCCTCGGCGTGTTCCCGGACGTCCATGGTGGCCAGGTGCAGACCGAACGCGGAGACCGTACGGATGGTGGAGGCCAGCCGGCCGACGGCGGTGAGCTGCCCGGAGTTGCGGGCCAGCGAGGCGCGCAGCAGATCGAGGTCGGCGATCAGCTCGGCGGAGCCGCGGTAGTCCCGGCCGGGCACGTGCGCGGTGCCCTGGCGTAGCCGTTGCCGCGTGTTGGCGAGTTTCGCCTTCACGCAGCGCGCCTTGAGCCGGTACGGCTCCTCAGCGTTGACCCGACGGAACCGTGTCGCCACCTCGGGCAGCGCGTCCAGGTCGGCGGCGAGGCTGGCGGACAGGTCCAGGGACACCCCGCGCAGCCGGCGGGAGACCGAGACCTCGTTGATGAGGTGGTCCATCGCCTTCTCGGTCGCGGCGATGCCGTGCTCGTGCTGGATGGTCAGCACCTCACGGGTGACCGCCGGGGTGACGAACGGGTTGCCGTCGCGGTCGCCGCCGATCCAGGTGCCGAAGCTCAGCGGCCGGGCCGTCGGGGAGGTCTCCACGCCGAGGGTACGCAGCGTGTCGGCCAGATCGTCGAGCACCTGAGGGGCGGCCTCGGCGTACAGGTCGCGCAGATAGTAGATGGCGTTGCGGGCCTCGTCGGTCGGGTCCGGCCGGTCGAGCCGCAGCTCGTCGGTCTGCCACATCAGGTCCAACAACTCGGCCAGGCGGCGGTTGGCGGGGCCCTCGTCGCTGGCGCCGTAGAGGATCGCGTTGGCCGTCTCGGTGTCCAACTCGTCGGCGATCGCCCGAAGCTTGGACAGGATCGAGCGGCGGGCCGCCTCGGTCGGGTGCGCGGTGAAAACCGGACGGACCGCCAACCGGCGTGCCGCGTTGGCGATCTCATCGGCCGGAACCCCACGCTCGGCGATCATCTTGGCGGCCTGGTCCAACCACCCGCCCTGCACCGCACGGCGTCGGCGCAGATCCCGCGCACGGTGCACCTGCTCGGTGATGTTGGCCAGGTGGAAGTAGGTGGAGAAGGCGCGGGCCAGCTTGGTGCCGGTGGTCACGTCGAGCCCGCCGAGGCGCTGTGCGGCCGCCGGGGCGTCGGTGCGGACCTGGGCGCGGATCTCCTCGACGAGGTCGAGCAGCGGACGACCCTCCTGGCGGGCCAGCGTCTGCCCGAGCAGGGTGCCGAGTCGACGGATGTCGGCCCGCAGCGCGGCGTCCGGGCCGTCGTGGTCGTGCTGATCGGTCACGATGCGCTCCCTTACGTGGTGACGAAGGACAGCGCTGTCCGACTTACTGGATGGTATCCGCGCGCACCGGATGTGCGGAGGGCCCCCGGGTGATCCACTGGCTCCGGGTCGGCGTTTCCGGCGTGATCTCAACCACCGTCGCCGCTTACTCAGGGGCCCGAGCGTGCCCTTAGGGGGCGACGATCCGGCGACCGCGGACGAGGCTCGCGCTGACCAACCCGACGATGCCGGCCACCGCCCAGAGCGCGAGAGCGATCGCGGGCCAGCCGGCGGATCGCCAGTCGAAGTAGACCGCGGCCTTGGTGAGGTCGTTGGCGAGCCCGGGAATGTTCCACCGGTGCATGCCACGCAGCACCCCGGGCAGGAACTCCGGCGCGTAGATGCCGCCGGAGCCGGGGTTGCCGAGCACCACCAGCAGCAGGATGACCAGCGCGGTGCCCGCGACACCGAGCCACCCCTGGATGGCGCTGGCGAACATCGCGGCGGCGAAGACGGCCAGCGCGCCGATCGCGGCGATCGTCGGCACGTCGTGCTGCCAGATGTCCAGGACCGGCCCGACCACGACAGCGCCCGCGATGCCCAGCAGCACGCTGTAGACCGCCAGGGCGGCTATGCGTAGTCCAGCCCGCCGCGCCGACCGTGGGGTCGTGCCGGCGGAGATCCCGAGCACTGTCGAGGCGAGGTAACCGCCGAGCACGTACCCGACGTTGAGGTAGAACGGCACCACACCGCGCGGGTCGTCCGAGGTGACCGGCACCCGGTCGACGATCTGCAACGGGGTGCCGGTGCGGGTGGCGGCGGTGCTGAGGACCTCCTTGATCGCGCTGGTGGCGGAGGGGCCGGAGGCGCTCGCCACAGTGAGGAGCAGGCCGTTGTCCGGGCCGGTGCTGAGCACCGCGTACACGGCGCGGCTGAGCAGGCCGTGCTCGGCGGCGCCCGTGTCGTCGTACTCGATGGGTTTGAGGATGGTGGTCTGGTCGCGCACGGCGTCGAGGGTGGCCCGCGCGCGTTGGTCGCTGGTGACGACGCCGGTCGGCAGGTCGCGCGGTGTGGGCTGGTGCAGTGCTCCGACGTAGGCCGCGATGAACGCGGTGGCCAGCGCGAGCGTGCCGATGAGCAGCCCGATGCTGCGCGGCGCCCAGTCACGGTCGCGCCTTTGCCGTGCTTCATCCACATCGAGAGCCTAATGTCCGATCTGGGAACGGCAGGACGGAAACCGGTTGGCCGGACCGTTAGCCTTCGATCATGGGGACGCTGATCCATCCACCCAAACCACAGCCGGGCGACAGGGTCGCTGTCGTCTCACCCTCCGCCGGCCTGCCGGGCCTCTTCCCCCACGTGTACGAGTTGGGGCTGCGCCGGCTGCGCGAGGAGTTCGGTCTGGAGCCGGTGGAGTACCCGACCACGCGGATCATGGGTGCGGACCCTCGCGACCGGGCCCGCGACCTGACCGCCGCGTTCGCCGACCCGAGCATCACCGCGGTGCTCGCCACGGTCGGCGGCGACGACCTGATCACGGTCACCCCGCACCTCGACGACGACGTTCTCCGGGCCAATCCCAAGCCCTACTTCGGTTACTCGGACAACACGAACGTGCTCAACCACCTGTACCGGCTGGGCATCGTCGCGTACCACGGTGGGTCGGTTCTGGTGCACCTCGGCCGGCCGGGCGCGCCGCACCCGTTGACAGTCGACTCGCTGCGCGCCGCGCTCTTCACCACCGACTGGTACGAGTTGACGCCCGCGCCCACCTGGGGTGACCGGCCGAACCCGTGGACCGAGCCCGAGACGCTGGCGTACGAGCCGGAGATGCTGCCCGGCGAGGGCTGGCGCTGGCAGGGGCCGCAGCGGGTGGTGCGGGGGCGCACCTGGGGTGGCAACCTGGAGATCCTGCACTGGTTGATGGCCGCCGACCGGGTGCCGACCGCCGACGAACTGGCCGGGTCCGTGCTGCTCTTCGAGACCTCCGAGGAGATGCCGAGCGCCCAGGAGGTGTTCCGGATCGTGCGGAACATGGGGGAGCGGGGCCTGCTCGCCGCCTTCGGAGCCATCATCGTCGGGCGCCCCAAGGCGTGGGACTTCGACAAGCCGCTGTCGGTGCCGGAACGGCAGGCGTGGGGCGAGGCCCAGCGGGAAGCGGTCATGCGTGCGCTCACGCCGTACAACCCGGAGGCGGTGGTGGTCTTCGACGTCGACCTCGGTCACACCGACCCGCAGTTGATCATCCCGTACGGCGGGGAGATCCAGGTGGACGCCGTCGCGCGCCGGATCTCGGTGCGCTACTGACGCGCGGGCCCCAAGGGCGCTCCCGCCAGGTGCGCGCCGGCAGCGGCGGTGTATCGCGTCAGGGGTTGACGACGGCGAAGGCGCGGACCGGGAAGGTGCCCATGCCGGCCACCATCGGTGGGGCCGCCGTGAACCGGAAGCCGGTCGGCGGCAGCGCGTCCAGGCCGGTCAGGTGTTCCACGATCGGGATGTCGGCGGCGAGCAGCGTGCTGTGCGCGGGGCGTAGACCTCCGGCCGCCGGGCTCATGTCGTCGATGTTGATCGAGTCGATGCCGACCAGTGCCGCACCCGCGTCGGCCAACGCCTGAGCGGCGTCCCCGGTCAGGTACGGCGCCTCCGGCGCGCCGTACCGCTCCGTGCCGAAGTGCACATCCCACCCGGTGTGCAGCAGTACCGCCCGACCACTCACCTCGTACGGGGCGAGCATCAGCCGATCCACGGCGCGGGTGCCGGCCGGCACCCGGACCACCACCCCGGGCAGGTCGGCGAGACGGTCCAGCGGCACCCCGGTCAGATCGTCACGGCCGGCCCAGCGGTGGGCGGGAGTGTCCACGTACGTGCCGGTGTTGGCGATCAGGTCGATCCGGGCCACGTGGAACTCGGTGCCGGCCGCGTAGCGCTCCCGCGATGCCGCGAAGGTCAGCCAGTCGGTGATCCGGGGCCCCGGCCAGCCGGGCAGGGTGGTCATCCCGTCGCTGATCACGTGGCTCAACTCGACCAGTCTGCGGCCGGGCACTGGCTGATCGACGGCCACGCCCCGGCCGCCCTTGTGCGGCTCCTCGATGATCGACTTCGCGCTGATCCGGACCTCGGCGACCATCAGCAGCCCGAGGTGACGGACGAACAACGCCGCCAGGTCCTCGTCGCTGATGTCCTGACCCGGAATGTCCAGCCGAAACCCCTCGGTACGCAGTCCGCCGCCGTTGGCGAAGCTCACCTCCGCGTCGAACTGCGCCCGCCACTGCTCACCCATCCGCAAACCCGACCACGCCAGCCGTCAGTCGGTCAAGATCCGCGAGAGGCCATGGCAGACCGCTGCGCCCCGCTCCCGCTCCCGCGGATCTTGGGGCGAGCAAGGTGTGCGGGTCGGTGACCTCTGTGCCGGAGGCCCTCCACTCTCCAAGATCGCGCAATATCAAGGATGTAGTGGTCTCGGCGCGTCGGTGAGGCCCCTACATCCTTGTTCGAGCGTGACCTTGGCCGATGTGGGTCGCCCCAAAACCTCGCCCCGGTCCGTGGAGAGGTCAAGATCCGCGCAACATCGGGGATGTTGGTGTTTCCCGCGCGTCGGAGGCAGCAACATCGCCGATGTTGCGCGGATCGAGGCGCAAGGCGCGGGGACCTGGGCGGAAGCGGGTGTCTGTCGGTCGACGGAGATAGGCTGGCTGCTGTGCGCCCCCCGTCCGGCTGGACGCGGGGCCGCCGTCGTGTGCGTCGACTCCCCTGGAAGGATTCCCTTGCTCACCGGTCTGTTCACCGCTGCCCTGGCCGACCCCGGGCTGGCCCGGGCGCGTGACCTGGCGCGCTCCGGTGCCGCCCAGGTCGACGGCCTCGACATCACCGCCCCGGCGGCGCTGCGTCCGTTCGCCGTCGCGGCGGTCGCCGCTGACAACGAGGGGGCCGGGCGGCCCGTGCTGGCGGTGACCGCCACCACCCGGGAGGCCGACGACCTGGTCGCCGCCCTGGGCGGGTTGCTGCCGGCGGAGCAGGTGGTCGTCTTCCCTTCCTGGGAGACGCTGCCGCACGAGCGGCTGTCCCCACGCTCGGACACGGTGGGTCGACGGCTGGCCGTGCTGCGCCGGTTGGCGCACCCGGAGGCCACCGACGCGCACGGCGGCACCGGGCCGCTGCGAGTGGTCGTGGCCCCGGTCCGTTCGCTCCTCCAGCCGCAGCTCAAGGGGCTCGGTGATCTGGAGCCGGTGCAGCTCGCCGCCGGTGCGGAGGCAGACCTCGAAGAGGTCGCCCGCCGGCTGATCGACATGGCGTACGCCCGGGTCGACCTGGTCACCAAGCGCGGCGAGTTCGCCGTGCGCGGCGGGATCCTGGACGTCTTCCCGCCCACCGACGAGCACCCGTCCCGGGTCGAGTTCTGGGGCGACGAGGTGGAGGAGATCCGCACCTTCGCCGTGGCCGACCAGCGGACCATCGAGCAGGTTCCGCTGCTGTGGGCGCCGCCCTGCCGGGAGTTGCTGCTCACCCCAGCGGTCCGTGAGCGGGCCGCCGCCCTCGCCGAGCAGCACCCCGAGCTGGCCGAGATCCTCGACAAGCTCGCCGAGGGCATCCCGGTGGAGGGGATGGAGTCGCTGGCGCCGGTGCTGGTCGGCCCCGACTCGCTGGAGTTGCTGCTGGACGCCATGCCGTCCGGCACCCACGTCCTGCTGTGCGACCCGGAGCGGATCCGCACGAGGGCGCACGACCTGGTGCGTACCTCGGAGGAGTTTTTGCAGGCCAGCTGGGCTGCCGCCGCGGTCGGAGGACAGGCGCCGGTGGACGTCGGCGCCGCCGCCTTCCGCACCCTCGGCGAAGTCCGCGCCGCCGCGGGCAAGCTCCGCCAGCCTTGGTGGACGCTGTCTCCGTTCGGGCTGGTCGAAGCGGAGAACGCCGAGACGCGGCAGCCCTGGGAGGACGCGCCCGAGGAGGCCGCCGTCACCCCGGACGACGCCATCGCGGTGACCCTCGGCGCTCAGCCGGCCCCGCTGTACCACGGCGAGACCAGCAGGGTGGTCGACGATCTGAAGCGCTGGGCCGGTGAGGGCTGGTCGATCGCGCTGGTCTTCGAGGGGCACGGCCCCGCTCAGCGGGCGGTGGAGGTGCTGCGCGACGCCGGGCTGGGCGCCCGGTTGGCCGAGGAGGTGCCGACCGCGCCGGTCCCCGGCGAGCTGGTGGTCACCTGCGGCGCGTTGGGCAGCGGTTTCGTCGACGAGGCGTCCCGTTTCGTGCTGTTGACCGGCAACGACGTGACAGGTGGCCGGGGTACGTCGACCCGGGACATGCGCAAGATGCCGAGCCGGCGGCGCAACACCATCGACCCACTGGAGCTGAAGGCTGGCGACCATGTGGTGCACGAGCAGCACGGCATCGGCCGCTACGTCGAGCTGGTGCAGCGCACCGTCAACGGCGCCAGCCGCGAATACCTGGTGATCGAGTACGCGGCCAGCAAGCGTGGGCAGCCCGGCGACCGCCTCTTCGTGCCGACCGACCAGCTCGACCAGCTCTCCCGTTACGTGGGCGGGGAGCAGCCGACGCTGCACAAGATGGGCGGCTCGGACTGGCAGAAGTCCAAGGCTCGGGCCCGCAAGGCGGTCCGGGAGATCGCCGCCCAGCTGATCCAGCTCTACGCGGCGCGCAAGGCGTCCAAGGGCCACTCGTTCGGTCCGGACACCCCGTGGCAGCGCGAGTTGGAGGATGCCTTCCCCTGGCAGGAGACGCCGGACCAGCTCGCCGCGATCGACGAGGTCAAGCGGGACATGGAGCAGACCGTCCCGATGGACCGGCTGATCTGCGGTGATGTCGGCTACGGCAAGACCGAGATCGCGGTCCGGGCGGCGTTCAAGGCGGTGCAGGACGGCAAGCAGGTGGCGGTGCTGGTGCCCACCACCCTGCTGGTTCAGCAGCACTACAACACGTTCGCCGAGCGGATGAGCCAGTTCCCGGTCCAGATCCGGCAGCTGTCCCGGTTCCAGACGGCGAAGGAGACCGAGCGCACGATGGAGATGGTCGCCGACGGCACCGTCGACATCGTCATCGGCACCCACCGCCTGTTGCAGACCGCCACCCGGTTCAAGCAGCTCGGTCTGGTGATCGTGGACGAGGAGCAGCGCTTCGGTGTCGAGCACAAGGAGCACCTGAAGACGCTGCGCGCGTCCGTCGACGTGCTGAGCATGTCGGCCACCCCGATCCCGCGGACCCTGGAGATGGCGATCACCGGCATCCGGGAGATGTCCACGATCGCCACCCCGCCGGAGGAGCGGCACCCGGTGCTGACCTTCGTCGGCGCGCAGGACGACCGGCAGGTGGCGGCGTCCATCCACCGCGAGTTGCTGCGCGACGGGCAGGTCTTCTACCTGCACAACCGGGTCGAGTCGATCGACCGGGCGGCGCGGCGGCTGCGGGAGTTGGTGCCCGAGGCGCGGGTCGCGGTGGCGCACGGCCAGATGAGCGAGGACGCGCTGGAGAAGGTGATGGTCGGCTTCTGGGAGAAGGAGTTCGACGTCCTGGTCTGCACCACGATCGTCGAGTCGGGCATCGACATCCCGAACGCCAACACGCTGATCGTGGAGCGGGCCGACCTGCTCGGCCTGGCCCAGTTGCACCAGATCCGGGGCCGGGTCGGCCGGGGCCGGGAGCGGGCGTACGCGTACTTCCTGTACCCGCCGGAGAAGCCGCTCACCGAGCACGCCCACGAGCGGCTGGCGACGATCGCGCAGCACACCGAGCTGGGTGCCGGCATGTACGTGGCGATGAAGGACCTGGAGATCCGGGGTGCCGGCAACCTGCTCGGCGGTGAGCAGTCCGGGCACATCGAGGGTGTCGGCTTCGACCTGTACGTGCGGATGGTCGGCGAGGCGGTCTCCGCGTTCAAGGGCGAGCGGCCGGAGGAGGAGGTCGATGTCAAGATCGATCTGCCGGTCGACGCGCACCTGCCGCACGATTACGTGAGCGTGGAGCGGCTGCGCCTGGAGATGTACCGCAAGCTCGCCGAGGCGCGCGACGAGGAGCGGCTGGGCGAGGTGATCGCCGAGATGACCGACCGGTACGGCGAGCCGCCGGCCCCGGTGCAGAACCTGGTGGAGGTGGCCCGGTTCCGCCTGCTGGCCCGCCGCTACGGCCTGACCGACGTGTCCATGCAGGGCAAGCACGTCCGGTTCGGTCCGCTGCCGCTGCCGGATTCGAAGCAGTTGCGGCTCAAGCGCTACCACCCGGATGCCGTCTACAAGCAGGCCACCGACCAGGTCAGCGTGCCCCGACCGACCACCCGCCGGATCGGCGGCGAGCCGTTGCGCGACCAGGCGCTGTTGCAGTGGTGCGCGCAGTTGCTCTCCGATGTGCTCGGTGCCCCCGCAGTGGCGGCGGGGGCACCGGCCTGAGCCGCTCGTGCGGTGGGGGGCGTCACAGCGGCGTGCCCTGCCGTGAGAGAGTGACCGTCATGCGTGCTCGCCGTCTTGTCGCCGTCGCCAGCGTGGCGGTCGGTCTCATCGCCCTCTCCGGATGTCGTGCCGAGCCCGGCATCGCCGCCTACATCGGTGACCACCGCATCACCGACGAGCGGGTTGCCGCCGTGCTGAAGGACCTGCGCGACAAGAACCCGGAGTCGCCCGCCGCGAGCCAGCCCGGCCAGGCGGCGCCGAAGCCGACCGGCCCGGCCGACGTGGCCAGCGTGCTGGTGCTGAGCGAGGTGTGTAAGCAGGTCTCCGCCGAGAAGAACTACCAGCCGCGTGGCCAGGTGGCTTCCGACCAGGTCGCCCAGGCGCTCCAGTTGACGGCTGACACGGAGTACGTGCAGCAGGTGTCCGCCCTCTACACCTGCCTGTCCGGGGTGCCGTCCGAGTCGGTCGCGCCGACCGAGCAGGAGATGAAGACCCTGATCGCGGTCGGCCGTGAGGCGGGCCAGATCCCCGCCGCCACGAGCGACGAGGAGGCCGCCCGACAGCTCGACGGCGACCAGTTGCGTGGTGCGCTGGCGACCCGACGGTCGCTGGTCGAGGCGGTCGAGCGCTACGACGTAACGGTCAGCCCCCGGTACCGCCCGCTGGAGTTCCCGGTGCTCAGCTTCCCCGGTGACATTCCCGCGGTGAGCGTGCCGCTGGGTGAGCCGGGCTCCGACATGGTCACCGACGTCTCCACCCCGGAGTCGGTCGAGTCGGCCGCCACCCCCGACGCCGAGGGCACGGCCAGCTGAATATGACGGCACGGATCGTCCTGCTGGTCACGTCGCCCCGGCTACCGGCCGGGTTGCTGACGGCGGCGGCCTGGGACGTCGTACGCCAGCACCCGGTGCTGACCGGCGCGGAGAGCGAGTTGGTCACGGCGGTGCGCCAGGCGGGCGCCGAGGTCGTCGTGGTGGACGGCCCGGCGACGCAACGGCTGCTGGACACGGTGGCGGCGCACGGCACGGCGGTGTGGTTGGCCGGCCCGGCCGGCGACGAGGCTCTTGCCCGGGAGTTGGGCCTGCGGCTGGCCCGGGAGCCGGGGTTGGCCGAGATGGAGCTGATGTACGGCTCGTGGGACCCGCCGGGCGCGCGACTGCTCGACACGGTGGCCGTGCTGGACCGGTTGGCCTCGCCGGGTGGTGACCCGTGGAAGCGTGCGCAGACGCACCGCAGCCTCGCCGGTTACCTGCTGGAGGAGAGCTACGAGGCGTACGACGCGATCGACGCCGACGACACCGATGCGCTGCGTGAGGAGTTGGGCGACGTCCTCCTGCAGGTGGTGTTGCACGCGCGGCTCGCCGAGGAGTTGCCCGAGGGTGAGCGGTGGAGCATCGACGACGTGGCCGGTGGCCTGGTCGACAAGATGATCCGGCGCAATCCGCACGTCTTCGCCGGTGCCGAGGCGGGCACGCTGGAGGAGATCACCGAGAACTGGGAGCGGATCAAGCGCGCGGAGAAGGCCCGGAAGTCGGTGCTGGACGGCGTCGCGTTGAGCCAGCCTGCCCTGGCCCTGGCCACGCAGATCCTGGCGCGTGCCGCCCGAGCGGGCATGAGTGTTCCACCGCCACTGGCGGACACCCAGGTGGACGCCGAAGCAAGGCTGGGCGCGAGCCTCCTGGCAACGGTGGCGGCTGCCCGCGAAGCGGGCATCAACCCGGAAGCGGCCCTCCGCCGCACGACCC
>NZ_JBSFBM010000234.1:0-10937 GCF_053592955.1 Micromonospora sp. NPDC002411
CGCGCACCTCGTCCACTGTGTGTGACCCCATGCCCCAGAACGAGTTGCGGGGAAGTGCTCTGCGACGTCAGCGAGTCGATGCGGGCGCAGGCGACCGCGTACCTGCATCTGATGCGGGCGTTCGCGGTGGTCGCCGACGCGGAGGTCTTCGCGTTCGCGACCACGTTGACCCGGCTCACCGTGGTGCTGCGACACACGTCGGCGGCCGAGGCCGTCGCGCAGGCCAGCGCGGCCGTGACCGACCGGTACGGGGGCACCCGGATCGCCACGAACCTGCGCGCCCTGCTCACCTCCCACCACGGGGAGGCCGTGCGTGGGGCGGTGGTGGTGATCGGGTCGGACGGTTGGGACAGCGATCCGCCCGACGACCTGGCCGCCGTGATGGCCCGGCTGAGCCGCCGCGCGTACCGGATCGTCTGGTTGAATCCCCGCGCCGGCGCACCCGGCTTCGCACCTCGGGTCGGCGGCATGGCCGCCGCACTCCCCTACTGCGACCGGATGCTGCCGGCCGGCACTTTCCAGGACCTGCTGGTCGTGGCCCGTCAGCTCCAGAGCGTCACGTGCACCGACGGCCGGAGTGGCCGACGCTCACGCCCGCGCCGCGCATCATCGCCTGAATCGCCCTCGGCGTCGACGAGAAGCGCGACAGTTCGCCGGCGGCGGACATCGCGTCGGGGTTGGCGAGCACCTGCGAATGCCACACCGCCTCCATCGTCGCGTGTGGCCCCGCCACCTGCACGAGGTGCCGCTGGCGGACGTCGGGCGCGACGGTGAACGCGAGGGCCGGCGCCACCCCCTTACCTCGCTTGGCCTCCCCCAGCGCCGCCGCGTGGCTCTGGAAGATCTGCTGCCGGTCATCCGGCACGGCGAGGCGGCGCAGCATCGCCGGCACCCCGCCCAACTCCGTGGTCGCCGAGGGCCCGAGCAGCCAGGTCTGCTCCCGCAACTGCCCAGGGGACGCCGTCACCCCGGCGAGCGGGTGGAGCGGGCCGACGACGAGGACGAGGCGGTAGTTCATGACCGGGCGGCAGGCGATGGCGGCATCGACGACCGGCGGCTGCGGGCCGATGGCGATGTCCACGGCGCGGGCCAGCAGCAGCGGCCCGAAGGAGCCCGGGCCACGCACGCTCAACTCGACGTCGAGGTCGGCGGCCCGCCTCGCGAAGAGGTCGATCAGGCCCGGCGCGGCGAACTCGGCGAAGAGGCTCGACGCGGCGACCCGTAACAGACGCCGGCCACGGGTCGCGGCGCTCACCTCCCGTATCGTGCGGTCCTGCAGGCCCAGCAGCTCCGAGGCGCGGCTGGCCAGCCGCAACCCACCGGGGGTGAACGCGAGGCCGCCCGCCGTACGGGCGAAGAGTTTGTCGCCGAACTCCTTGCGCAGTTGGGCGATGTGGAGCGACACGGCCGACTCGGAGACCTGGAGCTCCGCAGCGGCCTGCTTGACCGAGCCCAACCGGACCACGGCGACGTACGCGCGAAGCTGCGTAGGGGTCAACGGCGTCACCCTCTCCCCGCCTGATCGCGTGGCTCGGCTCGGCGTCGAGACGAACAACGATCATCCCCCGCTGGTCCGCCCCGCCGCCAGCACCCGATCATCCGATCGTCGGTCAGGTTCGCGTCTGGTGCCGACCGCGCACGCAGTACACGTCGCCGGAGTTCGCGCTGTGCGGCAGTGCGGCGAGGTGCGTCGCCATGTCGGTCGCGGAGACCCAGCGTTGGAACGTCATCGACTTGTCGTCGCCCAGCGCGACGTCGAAGCCGTCGAAGCCGAGGGCGGTCAGGCGTTCGAGACACCGGGAGGCGACCGGGCGCGCGATCGTGGTGAACTCGAACGAGAGGGCGGGCAGCGGGAGGGTCAGACCGGCCAGCACCTCGTCCTCGAAACCCTCCACGTCGATCTTCGCGAAGGTCGGCTCCCCGTACTCGCCGATGAGGGTGTCGACGGTGACCACCGGGACCTCGATGTCGGCGTCCCACACCTGGCCCTCCCACCCGCCGGCGCCCTCCGCCGCCAGCATGAAGTCGGGCGAGGCCGTCGACACTGTGGGGTTGGCGGAGTTGACGTGGAAGCGAGTGCTCCCCGGGGCCGCGCCGCAGACCGCCTCGACGAGCGTCACCTGGTCGTCGTCGGCGTAGATCGCCTTCAGGGCGCGCAGGCACAGCGGCTGCGGCTCCACCGCCACCACCCTCGCCCCGAGGCGACGGAAGCTGGCGATGTGGTCGCCCACGTGCGAGCCGACGTCGAAGACGAGATCCCCCTCGGTGACGAAGCGGGCGTAGAAGGCGTCCATCCGCGCGTCGCGCTCGGCGTCGCCGTAGTAGACGTCCAACGATCGGTGCAGGAGGGACATCGCCGGGTCGGTCCGGAGGGCGGCGATCCTGGTGCTGGTGTCAGCCGTCATGTGTCTCAGTCCAGTCCGTGAGGGGGCCGGGTCACGGCCCGAAGGCGGTCAGGAACCGGTCCCGGAAGGTGTCCATCCGCCAGACCGGTGCCTGCGGTCCCGGCTTGAGCCCGTCCTGCCAACCCCACCCGGAGATCCGGTCCAGGACGGCCCGGTCCCGGGTGATGATGGAGATCGGGACGTCCCGGCTGGCGTTGTCGCCGGTGACCACGGCGGCGGGCTGGTGGTCACCGAGGAAGATGAACACGAGGTCGTCGTCGCCGTAGGTCTGCACGTAGGAGATGAGCGCGCTCAACGTGTACTCGATGGAGTGCCGGTAGTCCGCGCGGATCTGCTCGGTGTTGCGTCGCTTGTCGTCGGACTCCTTGGCGGTGCCCTTGAAGATCGCCCCGTTGCCGAGGGCGGCCCAGTCGACCAGCTCCGGGACGGGCGTCCACGGCGCGTGGCTCGACACCAGCGCGAGTTCCGTCATCGTCGGGTCGCCGTCGCCATTCGACTGCTCCAGCCGCCGCCAGCTGGCGAGCGTGTACTGGTCGGGCATGGTGCCGAAGCTGAACTTCGGCCCCCGGTACGCGAGCTTCCGGGCGTCGTAGAACCGGTCATAGCCGAAGAAGGAGCCCTCCGGCCACGGCTTGCTCACCGCGGGCATCACGCCGACGGTCTGCCAGCTCGCCCGTTGGAACGCCTTGTTGAGGGTCAGCCGGTCACTCGCCAACAGGGTGCGGTGCCGCTGGTCGTTGTCGACCCAGAGGCCGGAGAGCAGGGTGTCGTGCGCGAGCCAACTACCGCCGCCGAACGTCGGCGAGGTGAGGAAACCACTCTGCGAGGCGAACCCCGCCGCGGTGAGCCGACTGGTCCCTCCGTCGAGGACCGCACCGACCTGCGGGGCGAACTCCGGGTCCTCGACGGCGTCCCGGCCGTAGCTCTCCACGAAGGAGACGACGACGTTCTTGCCGCGTAGCGCGGTGAGTAGTTGGTCGCCGGGCGTCTCGGCGAACCGGTCGTCCTCGAGCAGCGCGGCGAACCTCTCCCGGTCGTCGAGACGAAGACGTACCTGGAAGCCGTGGCCGTTGGTCAGGGTGGTCGCGGACGTGTCGGCGACAGTCACGCCGTCGACCACCCGCACGTTGAACGCGGCGCAGACCACCCAGACGACCACCAGCGCCGCCACGACCCGGGTGGTCCCGGCGCGGTGCCGGATCACCAGCCGGCGCAGTCGTCGCATCGACAGCGTGACCAGGGTGGGCAGGCCGACGGCCACCACCGCCAGGGTGATCGCCACGCCGATGGCGACGGGCCGGCCGTACGACTCGCTGACGAAGGCGAACCCCTCGTCGAGCAGCCCCCAGTCGAGCACCGGATCGAAGGCCCGGCTGAGCGCGGCGGTGAACCCCAGGTCGAACAGCTTCAGCAGGCCGAGCAGGCCGAGGGCCACGCCGGCGAGCGTCGCCACCAACCTGCTCCAACGCGGGGGTAGGGCGAGCAGGAGGGCGACAGCCAGCAGCGCCTCCAGGGGTATCCGTACGAACGCCCCCGGGCTGAGACGGCCGAAGTCGTACGGCAGGGTGAGCACGAGCACCACGAGCAGCACGGCCAGGAGGGTGACCAGTCGGGCCACGACGGAGCGCTTCGGCCGGCCCTCGGCCTCGGTGCCGTCGGTGGCGGTGACGTCCGAAAGCTCGCCCCTCATCGCCTTCCGTCCCTGGCTCGGCATCTGACGTACGCGCGTCAAGAGCGACAACCCGGGCATCCTTCCATGATCTTTGTTGGGCGCGGTAACCGGGCGACTCAGACGCGGGCGATCCCGCGTCGAGCCACGGCGACCGTCCGATGCTCTGGCCAGGGCAGCCCATCCGCCGTGCCGTGGACGACCGGAGTGCGCCGGCCCTCCGCAGCGTCGTGGGCGAGGGCGCGGCGGAGGTGACGCGTCGTCCACAGCCACGCGACGTCCCGCCCGAACGACTCGACCAGCAGCGCCAGCGACACCACCAGCACGACTGTCGTCAGTGGCCCGGGCAGCGCGCCGCCCATCGCCACCGTCAGCACCACGCCCTGGATCGCGGCGACGACCTTCCGCCAGTAGCGCGGCGGCAACGATCCGCGCATCCAGCCCAGCACCCAGCTCGCGGCGACGAAGACGTACCGCATCGCGCCGATCGCGAGCACCCAGCCACCCGCCGAGGGGGCGACGTACAGGCAGAGCACCAGGACCAGGAAGGAGTCGATCTCCATGTCGAAGCGCGCGCCCAGCTCGCTGGACGTCCCGGTGCGTCGGGCCGTGTAACCGTCCACGGCGTCGAGAGCCAGCGCCACACTGGTGAGGACGACCATCAACGCGACAGGTGCCGGTCGGGAGAACGAGTCCGCGGCCAGGGCAGTCACGCCGCCGACGAGGATCGCCCGGCTCAGGGTCACCTGGTCGGCCGGGCCCAGGTCACGTGCGCCCGAGCGGGACATCCCCCGACTGAGCAGGGTACACAGCGCCACCCCGTACGCCAGCCCCGCCGCCCACCCGGCCGGGCCGAGACCGACGGTCTGCGCGAGCACCGCCAGCAAGCCGATCTGCACGAGCAGTCCGATGACCAGACCGGTTCGAACCGTTGACATCGTGCCTCCGTGACTCTGGTGGGTGACCCTGACCGTCATCACGGAAAACATGACCGATCGGTTCATTCTGAACGCGACTCAGCAGGGTGGCACAGAGGGACGTGCCCCTTCGGCAGCCGGTTAATCGTCCACCGTGACTGCGGCTCAAGGCCGCTGACCCGGCATCACGGCGCAACGGTGGGTGCTGGAGGTCAGCCCGCGCTGGCTGCGGGGGCGCCGAGGGCGTGGAGCGCGGCGGTGGTCACCGGATCGGCGGGGAAGAATGCCTCCACGGCCAGCCCGGAGACGGTGACGTCCAGCGGGGTGCCGAAGAGGGTGGTCGTGCTGAGGAACGACAACTCCTGGTCGCCGTGGCGGTAGCGAAGTGGGATGACGACACGGGAGACGTCGTCGCTGGTCGGTGCCGCGGCGTCGTCGCCACTGGGGTAGCCGCGAAGTTCCTCGAACAGTTCGGACAGGGCCAGGTCGTTGGTTGTCGCGGCCTGCTGGTGCAGTCGTCTGAGCAGGTGGGCCCGCCACTGCGGCAGGTTGAGGATCCGGGAGGCCATGCCGTCGGGGTGCAGGCTGAGCCGTAGCACGTTGATCGGCGGGGCCAGCAGGTGCTGCGCCGCGCCCGCGGTGAACAGGGCGACGGCGGGGTTGGCCTCGACGAGGTGCCAGTGCTGGTCGACGAGCACCGCCGGGTAAGGGCTGTGTCCGTTGAGGATCTGCCGTACGGCGGCACGCAACGGAGCCAGTTCCGGGCCGTCCAGGTCGTGGCTGGGGTAGGCGGGGGCGTATCCGCCGGCGAGCAGCATCGTGTTGCGCTCCGCCAGCGGCGTGTCGAGCTGTTCGGCCAGCCGCAGGATCAGGTCCGGGCTCGGCCGGGATCGCCCGGTTTCCACGAAACTCAGATGCCGAGCCGACACGCCCGCCTCGATCGACAGGTCGAGCTGAGTCATCCCGCGCCTGCGGCGCTGGTCGCGCAGCAGCTCACCCACCGGTCGCCCCGGCCTGGTCGTCACGCACCGACCCTACTGACCGCGCCGGGGGGCGGCGCATTACCTGCGACGTAATCGACAACGCGCGCCAGCTCTCGCGATTATTTCTCCAGGGGCGAAGCCCCGACCGCAACGAACGGAGAATCATGACCGCGTACGCGCTTGCTCACCTGCGCAGAGCTCCCATCCATGCCGAGGTGCTGGAATACCTGGAGCGCATCCAGGCCACCCTCGTGCCCTTCGGCGGCCGGTTCATCGTGCACGGCGGGCCGATCGAGGTCTTGGAGGGCGACTGGCCGGGCGACCTGGTCATCATCGAGTTTCCCGACCTGAGCAGGGCCCGCTCCTGGTACGGATCCCCCGCCTACCAGGAGATCAAGCCCCTGCGGACGAGGCACCTCGCCGGCGAGGTGATCCTCGTCGAGGGGGTAGCCGCCGACCACAGCTCGTCGGAGATGGCGGCCGCGATCCGCCGGGCCGACGGTTCGTAGCGTAGGGGTCAGGGCTTGGGCATGGTGAGGACCTCGACACCGTCGTCGGTGATGGCGATCGTGTGCTCGCTGTGCGCGGTCCGGCAGCCGGTCACGCTGCGCAGGGTCCAGCCGTCGGGGTCGGTGACGAGCGTGGCGGTGTCCGCCATGACCCACGGCTCCAGCGCCAGCAGCACCCCTGGGCGCAACCGGTAGCCGCGGCCTGGCCGTCCCGTGTTGGAGACGTGCGGGTCCTGGTGCATCGTCGAGCCGACGCCGTGGCCGCCGAACTCGGTGTTGACCGAGTATCCGGCCGCGCCGAGAACCGAGCCGATGGCGTGGGAGATGTCGCCGATGTGGACTCCGGGGCCGGCGGCGGCGATGCCGGCGCTCAACGCGCGCTGGGTGGCGTCGATCAGCGCGACGCTGTCCGGGGGCTGCGTCTCGCCCACGATGAAGCTGATCGCGGAGTCGGCGACCACCCCACCCAGGGAGACGGCGAGGTCGAGCGACAGCAGGTCGCCGTCGGCGAGCCGGTAGTCGTAGGGCAGCCCGTGCAGCACCGCGTCGTTGACCGACGTGCAGATGTAGTGGGCGAACGGGCCGCGCCCGAAGGAGGGCTCGTAGTCGACGTAGCAGGACTGCGCCCCGGCCTCCATGATCATGCTTTGCGCCCACGCGTCGATGTCCAGGAGGTTCGTGCCGACCACGCTGCGACTCTTCAACGTCTGCAGGATGCCGGCGACCAGGGCGCCGGTGTCCCGAGCGCGGGGCAGGTCGGTGGGGCTCAGGATCTCGATCATGCCGCGCCTTCCTCGAACCAATAAGTATCCCGGCCATATTATCCCGGTACTAGAATCGGGGCATGGTCAGGTTGCCGCTCACTCCCGCAGAGGTCGAACGCGGACAGCGCCTCGGCGCCCTCCTGCGTCGCGCCCGGGGGGAACGTTCGATGCTCCTCACCGCGCTGGACGCGGGTGTCTCACCGGAGACTCTCCGGAAGATCGAGTCCGGTCGCATCGCCACCCCCGCCTTCCCGACCATCGCGGCGATCGCCGACGTCCTCGGCCTCTCCCTCGACGCGGTCTGGTCGGAGATCAACCAGTCGGACGACGGGGTCGAGTTCGTCCGAGCGGATCACACAGTGGCCGAGCGCCTGGCCTCGTAGCCCTCACCCCGGCGCCCGTCAGGGCAGGAACTCGGCGGTCAGGCTGATCAGCGCACGGGCGGCAGCCCCGACCGGGCGGTCCACCGGGATGGCGAGGGACGCCGTCCAGTTCAGGTCGGCGCCGGTGACGCTCAGCAGTCGCACACCGTGGTCGTCGGCGACGGCGAACCGGGGCAGCAGCGCGATGCCGAGCCCGTGCCGGACGTGATCGGCCCCGGTGGCGATGTCGGGGATCTCGATCGTGACGCGCCGGGACAGGCCGGCGTCCGCGAACGCCCGGTCGGTCACGGCCCGATTGCCGTAGCCGACCGGAGAGTCGATGAAGTCCAGCCCGGCGATGTCGGCCAGGGTGACCGCCTCGCGGGTGGCCAGCGGGTGGTCGTCCGGGACGACGAGGTCGAGGGCCGAACTGGCCAGCTCGGTGAGGTGGATCTCCGCCGGGGGCGTGCCGGGCAGGGAGACGAACGCGAGGTCGAGCCGGCGTTCCGCGAGGGCGTCGATAAGCCCCTGGGAGCCGTGCGGGGCGACGCTGGTGTGCAGCAGCACCCCGGGATGCCGGCGGTGGAACTCGCCGAGCAGGGCCGGCAGGTGCAGGAGTCTGATCGAGGTCATCGTGCCGATGCGCAGGGTGCCGCGCAGGCCGCCGTGCACCTCGGCGACGGCGTCGCGCGCGTCGCGGGCCGCGTCGAGGGCGATCCGGGCGCGCGGCAGCAGCGCCGCTCCGGCATCGGTGAGGAGTACGCGTTTGGAGTTGCGGTCCAGCAGCGGCGCACCCAGTTCGCGTTCGAGGGTCTTGACCGCCGCCGAGACCGCGGACTGGACGACGTGTAGCCGAGCGGCGGCGCGGGTGAAGTTCTGCTCCTCGGCCACGGCGACGAAGTACTCAAGTTGGCGGAGTTCCACACCACCAAGTATCACCGAACGCGATCGTCGCTAGCATCAACTTTCGTTGGCTCTGATGCTTGGGCCCAGCGACAGTGGGGCCATGTCGACGACCCTGTCATCCCGCCCCGCCGTGTCCATGCCGGGATCCCGCCGGCACGGCCGCGGGTTCTGGGCGATCGCCCTGGCGTTCCTGACCGCGATGGCGTTCTGCACAGTGCCTGCCCCGCTCTACCCGCTCTACATGGCGCGGGACGGCTTCTCCACCTTCATGGGCACTGTCGTGTTCGCGGTCTACGCGGTGGGCGTGGTGATCAGCCTGCTGCTCGCCGGTCACGTCTCGGACTGGGTCGGCCGCAAGAAGATCCTCATTCCGGCGTTGGTGTTGGAGCTGGTGGCCGCCGCCCTGTTCCTGGGCGACCCGCCCCTGCCGGTGCTGCTGGTCGCCCGGCTGGTGAGCGGGCTGGGCATCGGCATGATCACCGCGACCGCCACCGCCTACCTCCAGGAGCTGCACGCCGCGCACCGGCCCGACTCGTCCCGCCAACGCTTCGAGATGGTCTCGACGGCCGCCAACATCGGTGGCCTCGGCGTCGGCGCGTTGATCGCGGGCTTCCTCGCCCAGTACGTCGACGCGCCGCTGCGTACCCCGTACCTGGTGTTCGCCGTCCTGCTGACGGTGAGCATCGTGGCGGTCGCCCTGACCCCGGAGACCGTCGAGGCGCCGCTGGTCAAGCCCACCTACCGGCCGCAGCGGATCAACGCCGACCACGCGGACCGGGCCGGATACCTGGCTGCGGCGGCGGCCGGGTTCGCGTCCTTCGCCGTGTTCGGCCTGTTCACCTCGGTCGCCCCGGGTTTCGTCGCGGGTGCCCTGCACCTTCCGTCGCGTGCGCTGGCCGGCACTATCGTGTTCGCCGTGTTCGGCGGTGCCGCTGCGGCGCAGACCCTCACCAGCCGGCTCACCGGCCCGGCGAAGGTCCGGCTCGGGCTGCTCGCCCAGGCCCTCGGCGTACCCCTCCTGCTGGTGGGAATGCACGCCGCCAGTCTCACGGCGTTCCTGGTCGGCGGTGTGGTCGCCGGCATCGGCGCCGGAGTGTTGTTCAAGGCCGCCGTTGGTGCCGTCGTGGCGATGGCCGCCCCGGTCCGGCGCGGCGAGGCCCTGGCCGGGCTGTTCCTCGTCGCCTACCTGGGGATGATCCTGCCGTCCGTCGGCATCGGCGTCGCCACCCAGGCCGTCACCGCCGGCACGGCGATGGACTGGTTCACCGGGTTGCTGCTGGTCATCCTCACCGGCGTGGCCCTGCTCTTCCGCCGCAGCGCCGCGAGCGCTCGGTCCGCAAACTGACGGTGATGGCGGCTCAGAACCACCGGATGGGATGCTGCACTGGTGATTCGCCGACACGCCGTCTGGCTCGGTCTGGCGATCGGGCTGCTCACCGGCTGCTCCGAACCGCCCTACCCGCTACCTGACCGCAACGCGGCTGACGTTCGGGCCGAGGAGGACCGTCTCGTGACGCTCCTCCCCGTCGAGTTGCTGGGCGGACCAGGCACCTGCGAGGTTCGGCTGCTGGGGCGAGACGGTTCCTCGTCGTTCGCCTGGGCGCACTGTGAAGCAGCACCGGGGGCCGGGGTCGTCTCCGGAGTCTCCATACCGGTGCGGGTGGACGGCGATCGCGTCATCCAGCCCGGCGATGGGAGCGAATACTCCGCGAGCGTGCGTCGCATGTTCCCGGAGCGGCTGGCAGAAGCTGTCCTCGACGATGACGGCAGGCTGCGGCCCTGACGACGCGGGCGACAACCACGTCGCCGACGGTGCGCGGGGAGGGCCGGGGTCAGGTCGCGTCGGGCCACCACGGTTCGAGGAGGGTGGGGTCGGCGACGTACTGCGCCGCCTGCGTCCGCTCCTGCGGGGTCAGGGACAGCGCTTGGAGGCGGCCGCCCCACTCGGGCACCCGGTCGGCCTTGTCCAACGCGGTGGCCAGCTCGATCAGGCCGGCCAGCGCCATCGCCTGCTCGACCACCGGCGCGCCCTCGGCACGGCGGCGCATCCCCGAGTCGAGCGCCCGGTAGGCCGCCCGGTCGTCCATCTTGAACTCGCGCAGGATCCGCGCGTTGTCGAGCACCCGGGCCAGCCCGTCAAGCTCCTTCGACCCGCCGTACTCCACGTCGTCCGGCTCGTCCCGCTGGATGAAGACGATGGTGTTGCCTGACGGGTCGACGATGCTGAACCGCGACGACCCGGCGCGGTAGCGGGTCATCCGAGGCAGGCCCTTGACCAGCACCTTGCCGTAGCTGCGGCGCATCGCCTCGGCGAACGCCGCGTGGTACGGCCCCACCGCGTCCACCATCACCAGGCACCCGCCGGACTGCTCCTTCGCCGGGTCGAGGTCCTTCGGCGCGGGGCCGTAGTGCAATTGGAACC
>NZ_JBSFBM010000235.1:0-10908 GCF_053592955.1 Micromonospora sp. NPDC002411
GACGCTCGGGTACGAAGACACCCTGCGCGCCGAACGCCGCAGCCGACCGGATCACCGCACCCAGGTTGCGGGGGTCGGTGACACCGTCCAGCGCGGCCGCGATGCGCCCGTCCGCCGGCGGCGCGGCGGCCACCACCTCACCCTGGGCACCGCCGCAACCGTCGGCCACACCCCGGGCAACCCCGCCAGGGGTACGCGCACCCGCCGCACCCAGCGACGCCACGGCCCCGGCTCCGGCACCTGGGGTTCAGCCCATCCAGCCGACAACCGCCCCGCCGATGCGCTCCGGCCCGCCGACACCCTCCCTGGCCCCGCCGTCGCAACCCGGACCCTCTCCTACGGCGAGCCAGCCCTCTGGGCCGACGGTCGAGAGCCAGCAGCCCACGTCGGGTACCAAGGTCCAGCCGCCCGCGCCGACGTCCGGAAGCCAGCCAGCCAGACCGACGACCGAGGGCCAGCCAGCCAGACCGACGACCGAGGGCCAACCGGCCAGGCCGACGTCCGAGAGTCAACTGCCCAGGCCCAGGGCCGAGAGCCAGCCGATGCCGT
Organism: Micromonospora sp. NPDC002411; assembly: GCF_053592955.1. Classification (NCBI taxonomy): domain Bacteria; kingdom Bacillati; phylum Actinomycetota; class Actinomycetes; order Micromonosporales; family Micromonosporaceae; genus Micromonospora; species Micromonospora sp. NPDC002411. The sequence goes on from NZ_JBSFBM010000235.1 coordinate 550, forward strand.
CATCCGAGCAGCGGCCACCACGTCGACCACCGACCGGATCTCCTGTAGCGCCGCGTCAGCGGGTCGGCGACCACCCGGCCGCCGACGCCGCAGACCACCCGACGGCCACTCCGGCACCCCGTTGGGACGATCCCACGATCCAGGTACGGCAGATCGAGCCGTTACTGGCCGAGGAAGCCGCCCGAACGGGAGTCAGCCCAACCGGAGCGAACGGATCCGTCGACGCACCCGGTGTCGAGGCGACCCCGCCGGGCGGGCCGTTGCCGACCAGCAGTCACCCGGGGCCGACACGGCCGGCTGGCGGAGCACCGGCCCAACCAGTCAGCGCGCCACCCGCCCTCCCACAGCCGATCTCCGCGCCTCCGGCACACCCACACCCGGTCTCCGGACCATCCGGCCATCCGGTCTCCGCGCCACCCGGGCACACCTACCCGGTTTCCGCACCACCCGGGCACGCCGGCCCGCTGTCCACGTCACTCGCTGCTGGGCAACCGGTCTCCGCGCCTCCCATCTCCGCCCCTCCGACGAGCGCACCGCCCGCTCCCAGGCAGCCGGTCTTCGGACCCCCACAGAGGGCAACACCAGCCCCAGCGCCATCCAGCGCCGCGCCTTCCGTACCCCCGTGGGGGTTGACCGCGCCGCCGTGGAGCCGCAGCGGCCCGCCGCAGCCGAATACCGACGCCGACGCCGCTGAGCTGTCCGCGACGGACGCCGAGGCCACCGGCGGAGGCGGCGAGTCCGGGCTGGACATCTTCGAGGCCGCGCCGGTGCCGACGCAGCGGGCCCGGGTCTCGGCGTCCGACGAGACCGTGGTGTTCCCGGCCGTCGCGCCGAGCAGCGGCCCGCCCAGCGGTTACGGCGGTCCGAGCCAACCTGTCACCGCTCACCCGGGGACGGTCGCCGCTCAGGCGGCATCTGCCGCCGCGCCGCTGCGCCCCGCCGCGACGCCGGTCGAACCAACCCCGGCGGCCTGGTCACCGGGCAGTGGTGGAGCAGCGCCGCTACCGGCACCACAGCACCACCAGCCGACCCCAGCCGAGCAGGCCGGCTACCCGTCCCAGGAGCACTACCCGGGGCAGGCGTTGTATCCGGGGCAGCAGTACCACCAGGCACAGGAGGCGTACCGGCCGGCGTACGCCGACGAGGACGGCTCGGCGAGCCGCAACCGGGCGACGCTCATCGGCGCGGTGGTGGCGGCCGGGGTCGCCGTCGTGGCGGTGGCCGGGCTGGGCGCGGTGGTGCTGACCCGCGACGACCCGCCGCCCAGCGGAGCCGCACCTACAGCGGTGGCGCCGACGGGCGTGGCACCGACGGCGGCGGGGCCTCCGCCGGGGGATCTGAAGCTACGTGACAACTCGACCACGATCACGCTGACCTGGACGGACCCGTCCGGCGGGGCGGTGCCGTTCATGGTCGCGGCCGGACGGGCCGGGAAGGCCCTCGGGGTGATGGCCACCGTGGACCCGGGCAAAACCAGTTACACGGTCAACGGGTTGAACTCCCGAGTGGATCACTGCTTCACCGTGCTGGCTGTCTACTCCACTGACAGCTTCGCGACATCGGGCCAGGTCTGCACCGCACGGGAGCGCACCGCCCCGTCGAGCGGGAAACCCTCGGGCCGACCGTCACCGAGCTGACCCGGAGCGTGAGCCGGGCTGAGCTGGGCGTCCACAACGCACACGCTCGGTATCCACAGGGGTGACCGTGCGGGTTCCCCCGTCACCAGCAGCGCCATATGATGGCACCCGGCTCAGGGGAGGGGTTGCCGCGAGGCGCGCCACCTGCCACGACTCAGGGGAGGCAGCCGGCTGTGGCCAGCATCGACGACGCCGTACGGACCGACGCCCCCCGCTCCCGGTCCCGGCTCCGCGGTGGCCTGGTGACTGTCGGCACGGTGGCCGCTCTGCTGGCCGCCATGGGGTTGACGGTTCTCGGGTTGGGCGCGGCCGACAACGCGGTGGCCAACTACGACGCGAGTTCCTGGCTGTGGAGCACGGCGCGCAGCGAGCTGGCCCGGGTCAACGGGGTGACCGCCCGGGTGGACACCCGCACCGAGATTCCCGGTGCCAACCGGCACCCGATGCAGGTCACCCAGACCGACCGGTTGCTGATCCTGCGCGACCTGCAGACGGGGCAGGTCAGCTCCCTGGACCTGGCGACCCTGCAGCTCACCGCGACCACCAAGACAACCCCCGGCCTGGGCGTGAGTGTCGCCCTGCACGAAGATTCGGCGTTCGTGGTCGACGCCGTGCAGGGCATCGTGCGGCAGCTCGACCCGCGGTCGCTGGCCCCGGTCGGGGAGCCGGTCCGCTATCCCCCGGGCATCGCCGGCGGCACCTTCGACGGTGAGGGCCGGCTCTGGATCGCGGTGCCCAGCGAGGGCACCGTCTCGGCGATCACCGCCGCGAAACTGCCGTCCGCGCCGGCCTCGGCCGCGCCCGACGGCGGTGGGATCAAGCCGGAGCGTGTCGAGTCGTACGACGTGGCCGAGGCGAGCCACGAGCTGGTGGTCTCCACCCTGGACGACGGTGTGGCGGTGCTCGACCGCACGGCCGGCAAGCTGGTGCGCGTGCAGCACGGCAAGGTGCACCCGACGCCGTTGACGCTGTCCGGCCCGGCCGCACTGCCCGCACGCACCAGTGGCCCCCGGGTTCCGGTCACCGTGCCCGCCGAACGGCGGGTGCTGGTGGTGGGTGACGGTGGGGAGGAGAAGGCGTTCACGGTGCCGGGCGAGGGGGATCGGCTCAGCGCGGCGGTGGCCTGGGCGGACCGGTTCTACTGCGCCGACGAGGCCACCGGCACGATCTACGCCTTTGACGGGGGCGGTCAGCTGGTCGAGACCATCGGCGGGCGAGCTAACGGGCCGCTGGAGCTGGAGGTCCGGGAGAACCATCTGTTCATCAACTCGCCCGACGCGGCGATCGCCCGGGTGGTGGACGACAAGCACCAGGTCCGCGAGGTCAACAAGTACGCCAACGACGTGCTCGGCGGCGACCCGCCACCGGTTGCCCCGCCTCCTCCCCCGCCGAAGAAGCCCCGGGTGGGTAAGCCGAGTGCCCCGCGCAGCGTGACCGCGTCGGCGGGCAACGCGCAGGCCCGGGTGAGCTGGCGGCCGGCGGCCGCCAACGGCGCCGAGATCATCAAGTACGTGGTGGAGGGTGCCGGCAAGCGTGTGGAGGTGGGCGCGAACCAGCGTGCGGTGGAGGTCAAGGGTCTGACCAACGGCGAGACGTACCGGTTCGCGGTGCACGCCGTGAACGCCAAGGGCGACGGTCCGCCGCGCAACAGCAACCCGGTGACCCCGACCGCCGCGGTTCCGGACCCGCCGGCGAGCGTCACCGCCCAGGAACGGCCCGACGGCACGGTGCTGGTGAAGTGGCCGGCCGCGAACGGGCAGGGCAACACCATCGCGAGGTACGCGGTGACGGCCAGTTCGGCGGGGACGAACGCCCCGGCCGGCGAGTCGACGAAGACGGAGCTGGTGGTGCCGGCCGGTGAACTGGAGTACGGCACCCAGTACGCGTTCACCGTGGTGGCGGTCAACAGCAAGGGCGCCGGGTCGGCGGCCTCACCGGTGAGCAACACGGTGGTGCCCTTCGCAGCGCCGGGTCGGCCGCTCGACCTGCGGGCCGGCACTGTCGCCAACCAGCCGGGCGCGGTGACGGTGCAGTGGGCGCCCGCCGAGGCGAACGGCCGGCCGGTGACGAAGTACCTGGTGGACGTCGGTGGGCGCACCAGCGAGGTGACCGACACCCGTACGACTGTCACCGGGCTGGGCAACGGCCAGAACGTCACGGTGAAGGTGAAGGCTGTCAACGAGGCGGGGCCGGGCCCGGAGGCCACCGCCACCGCACGTACGGTGGCCGAGCCTCGGGTCACGGTGACCGGTTCGTCGGCGACCGCTACCGGGGCGACGGTGACGTTCACAGTGGACGCCGGCGGCGGTCAGGCCACCTGCTCGCTGAGCACGACGGGTGAGCCGGCGAAGGCCGGCGCGTGTTCCAGCATCACGATGACGGGCCTGACGCCGGGCACCAACTACACGTTCACGGTGACGGCCACCAACGCCGCCGGTAAGGGCACGGCGACGAGGGCGCAGGCCACGCCTTCGCTGTACGGGGTCGCGACCTGTCGTAACGGCGCGTCCGGACCCGAGTCGACCTACTGCGACCGGGACCGGGATGGCCGCAACGGCAACGAGATCTTCTCGGTTGCGCGACAGGACAACGACAAGCAGGTGGGCTGGGCGAAGCCCGGCACCCGGTTGCAGGCGTACTGCAAGAAGTCGGGCGAAGAGGTCTACGCCTACATCTACAACAACGAGAAGCGCAGCACCTGGTGGGTGCAGGTCAACTACGAGGGGAAGAACTACATCCCCTGGGCCTGGCTCAACCTGGAGGGCGGCGACAACATCAACGTCCTGCCCACCTGCTGATCCACCAGGCGAGGAGCACCACCGACCGTGAACACCCACGAGCCACTCACCCAGCCGGAGGTGCAGGGCTTCGCGGCCCTGGCGGCCCGGCTGGCCGAGAACGTCAACGCGGTGGTGCTCGGCAAGCCGCAGGTGGTGCGGCTGGCGCTGACAGCGCTCTTCGCGCAGGGTCATGTGCTCCTGGAGGACGTACCCGGGGTCGGTAAGACGACCCTGGCACGGGCCATCGCCGCCACGGTGAAGGGTGAGTGGCGGCGCATCCAGTTCACGCCCGACCTGCTCCCCTCGGACGTGTCCGGCGTGACGATCTTCAACCAGGCGACCCGGGACTTCGAGTTCCACCCGGGGCCGGTCTTCGCCAACATCGTCATCGCCGACGAGATCAACCGGGCGTCGCCGAAGACCCAGTCGGCGCTGCTGGAGGTCATGGAGGAACGCACGGTCACGGTGGACGGGGTCCGGCACCCGGTGCCGTCGCCGTTCCTGGTCGTGGCGACCCAGAACCCGGTGGAGATGGACGGCACCTACCGGCTGCCCGAGGCGCAGTTGGACCGGTTCCTGGTGAAGTTGTCAGTCGGCTACCCGGACGAGGCGGTCGAGGTGGAGGTGCTGCGCGGCGCGACGGTGCGTTCCCCTGAGGCGCTCGCCCCGGTCACCGACACCGCCACCGTCGGGGAGATGGTCCGGATGGCCCGCCGGGTGCACATCGCCGAGCCGCTCTACGCGTACGCGGTCCGGCTGGCCGCCGCGACCCGTACCCACCCGCAGGTACGCGTCGGGGTCAGCCCCCGGGGTGTGATCGCGTTGACCAGGGCGGCGTGCGCGTACGCGCTGATCGACGGGCGAGGTTGGATCATGCCGGAGGATCTGAAGGCGCTCTCCGAGGCGGTGTTCGCGCATCGGCTGCTGCTCACCCCGGACGCCCAGGTACGCGGGTTGACCGCCGGGGAGGTGCTGCGCCAGGCCATCGCCTCGGTGCCGGTGCCCCTGCCGTCGGGGCAACCCGCTCCGGTGCAGGGCTGACCGGCAGCAGCGGCATGGGGATCACCGCCCGTGGGGTCGGGCTGCTCGTCGCCGCCGTCGTGCTGGTGGGGGCGGGTTTCCGTTTCGCGTACCCCGAGTTGACGCTGCTCGGCGCGGCGGCCGGCGCGGCGGTGGGCTACGCGGCGCTGGTGGCGGCCTGGCGGCCCCGGTTGACGGTGACCCGGCACGCCGACCCGGACCGGGTGGCGCGTGGCGAGTCGGCGAGCATGACGGTGACAGTGCGCAACGCTGGGCGGCTGCGGTCGGCGAACCTGCTGGCGGAGGACCGGTGCGGCGAGCGCACAGTGCCGGTTCCAGTGCTGCGCCTGCGACCGGGGCGGGACACCGAGGTCCGCTACGACGTGCCGACCCACCGACGGGGGGTCGTGCCGGTCGGGCCGCTGCGGGTCACCCGGCGCGACCCGCTGGGCCTGGTGGCGTTGGCCCGCCCGTACGGTGCGGTGGTGCCGGTCTGGGTGTACCCCCGCATCCACCCGCTGACGGCGGTGCCCACCGGCGCGGGGCGCAGCCTCGACGGCCGGGTGGACGGGGTGCCGCACGGGTCGATCACGTTCGACTCGCTGCGGGAGTACGTGGTCGGCGACGAGCTGCGCCGGGTGCACTGGCGGACCAGCGCCCGGGTGGGCGAGCTGATGGTGCGGGAGAACGTGGACACCAGCCTCCCGCGCCTGGTCGTCCTGCTGGACAACCGTGTCGCCGCGCACCCGCAGCGCGTCGGCGGGGTGGCGGAGTCGTTCGAGTCCGCGTGCGAGGCGGCCGCGTCGGTGGTGACCGCCGCGCACCGCGCGGACCTGCCGGTGGTGTTGCTGTTCGTGGCCGCCGAGGCGGCGGCACCCGGTCAGGAGGCGGACTCCAGGCCCGCCCTCGGTCCCCTGGACCGGCTGGCCGCCGCTGAACTGTCCGACGACGACGCGGTACGCGCGGCGACGACCCGACTGCGACAGGACCGGCTCGGCGACACGCTGATCTTCCTGACCGGGCCGGGTGGCCGAGGTGAGCTGGGGCATGTGGGCGCCTTGCGCGGGGCGTACCCCTCGGTGGTGGTCGCTGTGTTCGGCGCGGCCGAGCCGACGCCACCGGGCGCCGCCGGCCTGGTGGTGGTCGACGCGGCGGACGGCGCTCAGTTCGCCGCCGAGTGGGACGGGGTACGCCGGTGGTGACGCACGTCGTGCGGGTGCTGCGGGCGGCCGTCGTCCCGGCGGCGTTGATCGGGTTGACAGTGCTCGCCGGGGTGGCGCTGGGCCGGGTGTACGCGGGTGACCTGCTGACCTGGCTGGTGGGCGGCGCGGCGGCGGGCTCGGTGCTGGTCAGCGTCGCCGCCCGTCGGCTGCCGTCCTGGCTGGTGGCACCGGTCTCGGTGGCCGCGATGGCCGGCTGGACACTGTGGTCGCTGCGGCTGGCCGCCGACCACGCCGAGCTTCCCGGCAGCCTGCTGGAGGTCACCGCGGACGCCGCGCGCAACGGCATTCCCCGGCTGCTCACCGCGATGATTCCGGTGGAGCCCGCACCGGACACGGTGCTGGTGCCCGTCGTCGCCGCCTGGTTGGCGGGGCTGGCGGGTGCGGAGGTGGCGCTGCGCGCCGGCCGGGTGTTGTTGGGTTACCTGCCGGCGGCGGGGCTCTACGCCGCCGCGCTGTACACGGTCGGCCCGAACGCGGAGCCGGCGGTCGGAACGACGGTGGCGTTCGTCGCGGTCGCGGCGGTCGGCCTGGCGGCACCCGGCAACGCGGCGCCGCCCGGCGGGGATCCGGCCGCCGACCTGGCGCCCCGGGTACGCGCGGCGGTGCGACTCCGGCTGGCAGCCAGCGCGACGCTCGGCGTGGCAGTGGTGGTCGGGCTGGTCGCGCTGCTCGGCCCTCTCGTCGCCGGTCAGGTCGACGGTCGACCGGTGGACCCACGCCGGTACGTGGAGCCGCCGCAGGTGCAGTCGCTGGACGAGAACCCGTTGATCCGGATCTCCGGTTGGGCGCTGCACCCGGAGCAGAAACTCCTCGACGTAAGCACGGAACGCGAGGGCACCCCGCCCGCTCCGCCCGACGCCGCCGCGCCGGACGGCGAGCCGGGAGCCGAGCCTGCGACGGGCGCCAAGGGTGTGCGGATCCGGTTGGCGGTGCTCAGCGACTACGACGGGGTGACCTGGCGGGTCGGAGCGACGTACCGCAACGCGGGCCGGATCCTGCCGGCCGCCACGCCCCCGGAGGCCAGTACGGTCGGCACGGTCCGCCAGCAGATCACCGTGGCGGAGTTGAGCGGTCGACTCCTGCCCGCCGTGGCGACGCCCCGGGAGGTGAGTGGCGCACGGGTGGCGTACGACCCGGCGAGCGGGACGCTGATCCGGCCGGAGGGGTTGACGCCGGGGCTGCGGTACGAGGTGACCTCCGCCGAGGAGCACCCGGACTCGAACCTGTTGGGCACCGCCAACGTGCCCGCCGGCGACGAGGTGGCCCGGGTGTTGCGGGTCGCCGACGGGGTGCCCGATCCGATGCGCAAGTTGGCCGCGCAACTCGCCGAGGAGAACGGCGCCCCGTTCGCACGGGCGTTGGCGATCGAGCAGTTCCTGGCCGAGCACTACCGGGTGGTGGCGGACGCGCCGAGCGGGCACGCGTACCCGAATCTGGGTTTCTTCCTCTTCGGACCCCGCAACGGCGGCGGCCAGGAGGGCACGTCCGAGCAGTTCGCGGCGGCGTTCGCGGTGCTCGGCCGGCTGTCCGGGCTGCCGACCCGGGTGGTGGTGGGTTTCCGGACCGGCGGGCAGGGGCCGGTGCTGGCCGGCGACGCGTACGCCTGGCCGGAGGTGCTCTTCGACGGGTTGGGTTGGGTGCCGTTCGACCCGTTGCCGCGCCCGAACAACGAGCCGAGGCCGGTGGAGGAGGATTTCCGGCCGACGCCTGATGATCCGCCGCCGTCGGAGGCACCGGCGCCCACAGTGGAGCCGTCCGCGTCGCCGGAGCCGGTGGCCGCCCCGGACGGGCCGCCCGGACAGGGTGGGTTGTCCACGCCGGTGCTGGTCGCCGGGGGCAGTGGCGGGCTGTTGCTGCTGGTGGGAGCACTCCTGCTCACCCTGTTGGCGATGCGCCGCTCGTTGACCCGGAGTCGACTCGTCCAGGGTGACCCCGGCCGGCGTATCGCCGGGGCCTGGCAGGAGGTCACCGACGCGCTGCGCCTGGCCGGCCGACCGGTCGGCGACGACCTGGCCGCCACCGAGGTGGCCGGGCACGCCCGCCAGGCCCTCGCCGACGCACAAGCCAGCGTCACCGGCGACGGCCCAACGGGCAGCGGCCCAACCGACGGAGGCCCAACCAGAACCGGCCCGACCGACGCGCCGCCGGCCGTCGACGAACTGGCGGCCCTGCTGAACCAGGTCGGCTTCGCCCCCGCTGCCGCAACGCCGGACCAGGCGGCCCGGGCCGCCGAGGTGGCCACCGCCTACGTCACGACGCTGCGCGCCGCCCGCCCGTGGTGGCGCCGCCTGCTGTGGTCCATCCACCCATCCCCCCTGACCCGCGCCCGCGCCCGCCGCTCCCCGCGGTGATCAAGAGGTTTGCGTCAGAAGGACGCCCGCTGGTGACGCAAACCTCTTGATCAACCCAGGTGGTCGCCCGCCAATGGTCGGCGGGGTCGGACGACACGGCGGCCGTAGTCGGCGGCCACGGCGATGACGAGCGGCCCCCAGGCGACCATCGGCGCGTAGTACCGCAGCACCTCCCAGGTCGGAGCCGGATGCGCCGGATCGTCGCGGCCTATTCCGACCCAGCCGCGCTCCACGACGTGGAGCCTGCTGTTGACGAGGAGATAGACGCAGATGGCGACGAGCACCGAACCGCCGATCAACGCGACGATCACGACCGGGCGCGCCGGCACGGGACGGCCGCCGAGCAGTGGCACCCAGTGCGGGAGGCGTTGTCCCCATCGGTGCACCAGGCCGAGCGTCGACAGCGCCAGCCCCATCGACAGGACGGACAGGAAGATCATGTACCACGAGGTGACGGCATCGTCGGTGACCAGCAGGGTCAGTCGCCAGACCGCGGACGGCAGGACGCACAGCGGGACGGCATAGGCGGCCCAGACAGCCCAACGTGGTGGTTCGGCGGCCCAGGTGCGGTGGGAGTCGGTGGTCATGAGCGCTCCAATCGTGGACGGGCCGAGCCGGGCAGGGAAGTCGCCGGCTCCGACGGCAGACGCGGCCGGGTGGCGAGGGCGTAACCGGTGGTCGTGACGCCGAGCGACACTCCCCAGCCGAGGAACACCAGCAGGGTGGCGCTGGTCGCCCACCCCTCCCACACCTCCGACCACTGCAGGTCCCCGGTGCGTAGCTGGTCAACGAACACCGCGACGCTCAGCACGCCGTAGGTGACCAACGCGAGCGCCACCACCCCGGCCGGAATCACCGCCAGCAGCCGGGGAACCCGTCGACCGCCCAGTCCCGGCACCCAGCGCGGGAACTGCTGACCCCACCGCTGCACCAACCCGAGGACGAGCAGGCCGGCGAGCGGCGGAACGAGGGTGATCGCGAGGCCGGTCTCCGTCGAGAGATCCAGCTGAATCTCGTCCAGCTTCTGCTCGGAGATGCCGAACGGAACGCCGAGCACCCACAGCCCGTGCGGCACGGCCCAGCCGACCACGGGCAGGGCGACAGCGGCGTACGCCCAGCGGCGCGTCCACCTCGGCACCGGTTGGTAGCTGGCAGGCGCTGGGCCGCGCCGGGGACCGGAGGCGTTCGCGAGCCCGGCGAACAGGACGCCACCGGCTACCAGCGCGAGCCGGGCACCGAGGTCACGCCAGTCCGAAGGGCGTCCGGTCAACGCCGCCGGAACCTCGAAGAGCAGGTGCAGCGGGAACGCGACGACCAGGAGCAGCGCGCTCGCCGCCCAACTCGCGGC
>NZ_JBSFBM010000236.1:0-10905 GCF_053592955.1 Micromonospora sp. NPDC002411
ACCGAGTTGGCCGACCGCTACGGCGACCGGTTCACGCCGCCCGCCGACCTGGTCGACCGGCTCGCCGCCCGCCCCGCCGAACCAGCTGGCGTCGCGTGATGGCAGCGCGCGGAGGGCCGCTGGCCGGGGTACGGGTCGTCGAACTCGCCAGCCTCGCGCCCGCGCCGTTCGGATGCATGGTGCTCGCCGACCTGGGCGCGGACGTGGTGCGGGTGGACCGGCCGGGCGCACCGGGAGCGGGCCGGCTGGCCGCGCCGACCGGCGGCCCGTTGCAGCGCGGTCGGCGGGTCACCGCGCTGGACCTGAAGACCCCGGACGGCGTGGCCGACCTGTTGCGTCTCACCGACCGGGCGGACGTGCTGGTCGAGGCGTACCGGCCGGGGGTGGCCGAGCGGCTCGGCTTCGGCCCGGAGGTGTGCCAGACCCGCAACCCCCGACTGGTGTACGCGCGGATGACCGGCTGGGGTCAGGACGGCCCGCTGGCCGCCCGAGCCGGGCACGACATCGACTACATCGCCGTCGCCGGGGCGTTGGAGCCGCTGGGGCGCGCGGGCGAGCGCCCGTACGCGCCGATGAACCTGCTCGGCGACTTCGGCGGGGGCGGCATGCTGCTCGCCGTCGGCGTGCTGGCCGCGCTGCTGGAACGGGAACGCTCCGGCGCCGGCCAGGTGGTCGACGCGGCGATGGTGGACGGCTCGGCCCTGCTCACCTCGTTCCTGCACGGGCTGCTCGGCACCGGCCTGTGGGCCGCACCGCGCGGGCGCAACATGTTCGACGGCGGGGCGCCCTTCTACGACACGTACGCCACCTCGGACGGTGGATTCATGGCCGTCGGCGCGATGGAACCGGCCTTCTACGCCGTACTCCTGGCCGGCCTCGACCTCGCCGACGATCCGGACCTGCCCGCGCAGTACGACCCGAGCGGCTGGGAGGAGCTGCGGCGACGGTTCACCGAGCGGTTCGCGGAGCGGACCCGGGACGAGTGGACGGCTGTCTTCGCCGACCTGGACGCCTGCGTCGCGCCGGTGCTCGCACCCGGCGAGGCGCACCGGCACCCGCACAACGCCGCGCGGGACACGTTCGTGGAGGTGGGTGGCGAGATCCAACCGGCACCGGCGCCGCGCTTCGACCGCACGCCGACCGACCGGCCAACCCCGGCACCCGACCCGGAGCAGGACGCCGTGGCGATCGACGAGATCTTGAACGGCTGGCCGCAGCACACCTGACCAGTCAGGTGGTTGCAGGCGTCCGCAAAGGGCATTGATCAACACGGGTTTGGTGAAACCGGGGTGTCCAGTCGCGTGGGATACCGCGACTTCCGGGAAGCCGTTTTGATCAAGAGGGACCGGACTGGTGACATCCCCGTTTCGTGACTCCCGGGCCACGGGCGGCATGATCATGGAGCCTGGAGGGGCAGCGACAGCCAGATCCCGAGAAGGAGGTGCCCGTGCCGGACGCGGACGAACTCGTCGCCAACGCGCTCGCGGCGGTGCGCGGCACTGACGTACGGCAGGCCGAACGGCAGCTGGACCAACTGATGGTCGGCACCGGCGCCGCGGACGGCACCACGGCGGTGGACGCCGCCCTGCTGCGTCGCCTGGTCCGTGGCCTGAGCCGGCTGTGGCCGCGCGGTTGGCAGCCCGTCGACGTGGACCGGATCACCAGTCGACGGCTCGACGCTCACGCGGCCCGGCTGGTCCGCGCCGCGATGGCCGCCCAACGGCGCGACCAGGCCGACCCGGTCCCGGCCTGGTGGGACGACCAGTTGCGCGAGCTGGTGGCCACCGAGGGTGCCGCCGACGGCAGCGTGTTGGCCGGCTGGGCCAGCCGGGAGGGTTTGGACCGGGCCGACGCGCTCCGCACTGCCGTGGACGCTCTCGCGCTTGTGGAGAGCCTGCCGCCGATCGCGGTGCTGCGCCCACCGCCGGGCACGACCGGCGCGGTGACCGCCCGACCGGCGGGAGCGGCCCGCAGCGGGTCACCGATGCTCGACCGGGTACGGGCGTTGCTGGCCAAGGCCGAGTCGACGACCTTCCCGGCCGAGGCGGAGGCGTTGACCGCCAAGGCGCAGGAGTTGATCGCCCGGCACAGCATCGACGAGGCGCTGCTGGCCGCCGGAGCGGAGCGCGGCGACCAGCCCGGCGGGGTACGCCTGAGCACCGATACCCCGTACGCGGGCGCGAAGGCGCTGCTGGTGCAGGAGGTGGCGGCGGCGAACCGGTGCGAGGCGGTCTGGTCCGACGATCTCGGCTTCACCACAGTGCTGGGTTGGCCGGCGGATCTGGTGGCGGTGGAGCTGCTCTACACGTCGCTGCTGGTCCAGGCCACGGCGGCGATGCTGCGTGGGCGGGCCGAGCGCCGGCCGGGGTCGGGGCGGCGGACGAAGGTCTGGGACGAGTCCTTCCTCAACGCGTTCGCGCTGCGGATCGGCGAGCGGCTGCGTACGGCCACCGAGGCGGCGACCGACGCGGCGGACCGGGCGGCGGCCGAGACGGCCGGGGCGGAACGGCTGTTGCCGGTGCTCGCGGCGCGGGGCGAGGCGGTCCGGGAGCGGCTGGACACGCTCTTCCCCGGCGTCACCCGGCATCGACTCAGCGTCCGGGACGCCGAGGGTTGGTCCTCCGGCACGTCGGCCGCCGACCGGGCGTCGTTGGACGTCGGCGGCGGGCGGAAGCCCCGGCAGGTGCCCGGTGGGCCCGACAGGCGCCCACCCGAGCGGCGCTGACCGCACCATCGCCGCCGGCTCGACCGGCGTGGGACCACCACCGGCGGAGATTTCTACGATTTTCTTCGCTGAGCCGTAGGGAACGGGGCGACGACTCCGACCCTCCGGTGAGCCGCGCCCCGACCGGGGTGCGACCGAGGCCTGAGGAGCACCGCTGTGAAGTACATGCTGCTGATCTGGAACCGGCCCGGCTTCACCGAGGAGCTGACCGAGCAGGACCGCACCGCCCTGTTCGGCGAGGTCGACGAGATCATGAAGGAGCTGACCGAGACCGGCGAGTTGGTCGACGGTCAGGCGTTGGCCAATCCGGCGCAGACGTTGACGGTCCGGCTCGTCGCCGGCAGCACGGAGGTCGTCGACGGGCCGTTCATGGAGAGCAAGGAGCAGTTCGCCGGTTACCTGACCGTCGACTGCGACAGCCCGCAGCGGGCCGCCGAGATCGCCGCCCGCTGGCCGGACGTGCGCTTCGGCGGTGCGATGGAGGTCCGCCCGATCATGGAGCAGGCCGGGACGGAGATGTGACCGACGACCGGACGGTCGAGGACCTGCTGCGCACGCTCGCGCCGCAGGTCCTCGGCCTGCTGGTCCGCCGACACGGCCAGTTCGACAGGTGCGAGGACGCGGTCCAGGAGGCGCTGCTCGCCGCCGCGATGCAGTGGCCCGGGCAGGGCGTACCGGACAATCCCCGCGCCTGGCTGCTCACCGTGGCCACCCGCCGGCTCACCGACGAGTGGCGCAGCGAGAGCGCCCGCCGGGACCGCGAGGTGGCGGTGGCGTTGCGGGAGCCGGCGTACGCCGGGGTGTCGCCGCCGGCCGACGAGGAGCCGGCGGTGCCGGAGGCCGACGACACCCTGACCCTGCTCTTCCTCTGCTGCCACCCGGCGCTGACCGGATCGGCGCAGGTGACGCTCACCCTGCGCGCGGTCGGTGGTCTCAGCACCGCCCAGATCGCCCGCGCGCACCTGGTGCCGGAGGCGACGATGAGCCAGCGGATCCGCCGCGCGAAGCAGCGGATCGAGGCCGCCGGCGCCCGGTTCGACATGCCCGCGCCGGGTGAGCGGGCGGAACGCCTGCGGACGGTGCTGCGGGTGCTCTACCTGATCTTCAACGAGGGGTACACCGCGTCCAGCGGGCCGGATCTGCACCGGGCCGACCTGACCGCCGAGGCGATCCGGCTGGCCCGCATCCTGCACGGGCTGCTGCCCGACGACGGTGAGGTGGCCGGTTTGCTGGCACTCATGCTGCTCACCGACGCGCACCGGGCGGCCCGACTCGGCGCGGACGGGGAGCTGGTGCCGCTGGCCGAGCAGGACCGCACCCGGTGGGACGCCGCCGCCATCGCGGAGGGGATCGCCCTGATCACGGAGGCGTTGACCTGGTCGCCGCCGGGCCCGTACCAGCTCCAGGCGGCGATCGCCGCTGTGCACGCTGAGGCGTCGACGGCGGCGGAGACGGACTGGCGGCAGATCGTCGCGCTCTACCGGCTGCTGGCCCGGATCGCCCCGAACCCGATGGTCACCCTCAACCAGGCGGTGGCGGTGGCCATGGTGGACGGGCCCCGCGCCGGGCTCGCTCTGCTCACCGCGCTGGACGCCGACGAGCGCACCGCCGGGCATCACCGGCTCGCCGCCGTACGGGCGCACCTGCTGGAACTGGCCGGTGAGCCCGGTGCGGCGCGGGACGCGTACCTGGCGGCGGCACGCGGCACCACGAGCCTGCCCGAGCAGCGCTACCTGGAGTTGCGGGCCGCCCGCCTGACGGGACGACGCGCACCTTAGGTCTTCGGAGCGGCGCGGACGTGTGCGCGTTCGCCCTGCTTGCCGCTCAGACTTCGGGCTCGACGGCCGGGCAGCTGGCATCCCGGGCCGGCACCACCCGGTCGATCAGGTAGTCGTCGACGATCTGCTGCACGCACGGGCTGGTGGTGTAGCTGCCATGCCCCCACCCCTGGTAGGTGAGCAGCACGCCGTTTCGGCCCAACTGCCGGGCCACGTTACGAGCCCAGCCGTAGCCGCTCGCCGGGTCGTGCACTGTGGCGGCAATCAGCAGCGGCACGTCGGTGCGGACCCGCAACCGGTGCTGCGGGTTGGCTACCGGCGTCGGGGCGCCCAGGCAGGTGACCAGGGCAAAGAGCGCGGGCGGGTAGCGCAGGTCGGGCGCGAGCTGCCCGCTGCGGCGCACATGTCCGACGTACTCGCGGTAGTCGCGGACCGGCAGGTTCCAGTCCTGGCAGAAGACCGCGAAGGGGTACGGGGCCACGGCCTCATTCGACAGCGTGTCGACGCGCGGAGTGCCGGGGTCGTCCAGCCGGACGATCCACTCGGCGAGCCCTGGCCACCGCCACGTGTCGTAGAGCTGCTTGTGGGCGAGGCGGCTCAGCTCGAACGGGGCGAGCGCCGCGCCGGCCCGGTCCGGGTCGGTCAGCGTGCCCTGCTCCGCCCTTGAGTGCAGCCCGGCCCAGAGTGCCCGCACGTCATGATCGTGCAGGACACAGTCGGCGGAGCGGGCACACCAGGCCAGGAACTCGTCGAACGCGTCCTCGGCGGTGACGGCCTGGGTGTCCAGGAAGGCGCGGGTGTCGAGGCTGTGGTCCATGGCGGCCTCCAACACCATGGCCCGGACCCGGCCGGGGAACAGCTCGGCGTACCGCTGCCCGAGCAGGGTGCCGTACGAGCTGCCGTGGAAGGTGAGCTGGCGCTCGCCGAGCGCGGCACGGATCGCATCCAGGTCACGGGCGGCGCTTGTGGTGTCGACGTGGTCGTAGAGCGCCCCGGTGCGAGCCCGACAGTCGGCGCGCAGCAGCGCGTTGTTGGCCAGTGTGGCGTCGAAGTGAGCCTGGTCGGTGATCACCTGTGGTTGCCGGCCGAGCAGCTCCCGGGAACAGATCACCGGGTGGCTGCTTCCGGTGCCGCGCGGGTCGAAGCTGACGATGTCGAACCGGCGGCGCAGGTCTGCGCTGAACCGTGAGCTGCCGTCCACCACCCGGTCGACGCCGCTGTCGCCCGGTCCGCCGGGGCCGAAGACCAGCACACCTTCGCGAGCGGCCGGATCGGCGATCCGACGGGCCAACTCCAGCTCGAAGCGCTCACCCCGTGGTCGGTGCCAGTCCACCGGCAGCGACAGGGTGCCGCACTCGGCGGTGGCGTCCTTGGCACAGGGCCGCCAGTCGATCGTCGGGCCGGGTTGCGGTCGGGCGGCGGCGGGGGTCGCCGGGGTCAGGCCGGTGGCCGTGAGGGCCACTGCGACCGCCCAGCCGACCGCGGATTTGCGTACGCGCAGCATGAGGTGCTGTCCTCTCCTGGAAGGAGCGTTGCCGGTGAAACTCGCCCACTGGGCGAGGTGATGCTCTTCACCCGGGCCGTCGAGTAGCCGCTCGACGGCCCGGGGCCCGTGTCAGTCGACCTCGGTCAGGACCCGTTCGACACCGTTCATCCGGGTCTCCATCCCGCCCAGCCGAGCCTCCATCGCCGCGAGCAGCCGGGCGTTCTCTGCCTGGGCCCGAGCGGCCGTCTCGGCGAGCTGGCGGTAGTCGTCCGCGCGGGCCGCCTCGTACCTGGCCCGCCGGGTCTTGGCGAGTTGCACGACCGTCACCGTGAACACGCTGATGATCAGGGCGAAGATGCCGATCGCGCCGACCACCTCGGTCCAGTCGTGCTCGCTCATCGCTGCGCTCCTGGCTGCTCGGCCGAGTCGGGCACTGTCAGCGTCTCGGCCGCCGCCGCGATGACCTGGGGAGTGAGTGTGAGCACGAACGGCTCCACCTCGTAGTAGTTCATGGCCTTCCCGTCCTCCGACAACTCCAGGCGAGCGGTGACCAGCCCGGCCGCCGCCAGCTTCCGTAGGTGGACCTGCAACAACGCTCGGCTGATGCCCAGCTGCCGAGCCAGCCCGCTGACGTACGCGCGCTCGCGGGACAGCGCGGCGACGACCCGCAGCCGATGTGGGTTGGCCAGGGCGGCCAGCACCCGGACCAGGTCGTCGCCGGTCGGCGGTGCAGCGCTGCTCATAACAAGCCCTCGCACATGCAAAAAGAAGCTAGCAGGTACGGGCACGCGGCGGTGGGAAGCGGCCACGGAATCAGGGGGATCTCAGGGGCGGGCGGAAAACAGCCGGACACACAGCACGCCGGGCCGGTGAAAGATCACCGACCCGGCGTGCGGAGTACGTCGTACGTCAGCTCTTGAAGGCGTCCTTGATCTTCTCGCCGGCCTGCTTGAGCTTGGCCGTCGACTGGTCAGCGCGACCCTCGGCCTCGAGCTGCTCGTTGTCGGTGGCCCGACCGGCGCCTTCCTTCAGCTTGCCGGCCGCGTCCTCGGTGGCGTTGTTGATCTTGTCGTCGAAACCCATTGCCAACCTCCATCGCAAGCGTCGCTACGACACCAGCAGTACCCCCGTCGTCACCGGTCCAACCATTACCGCCGTCACAGTCCGCGATCGACAGTGGCCGACCGGAACCGACGCAGTCGCAGACTGTTGGCCACCACGAAGACCGAGGACAGCGCCATGGTCGCGCCGGCGATCATCGGGTTGAGCAGTCCTGCGGCGGCCAGCGGCAGGGCCGCCACGTTGTAACCGAAGGCCCAGAACAAGTTCCCGCGGATGATGCCGAGCGTGCGTCGGGACAACCGGATGGCGTCCGCAGCGGCGTCCAGGTCGCCCCGCACGAGAGTGAGGTCGGACGCCTCGATCGCCACGTCGGTGCCGGTGCCCATGGCCAACCCGAGGTCGGCCTGGGCCAGCGCCGGGGCGTCGTTGACCCCGTCACCGACCATCGCCACCGACCGTCCCTCGGCCTGGAGCCGCTTCACCACGTCGACCTTGCCAGCCGGCAACACCTCGGCGATCACCTCGTCGATGCCCACCTCGGCGGCGACCGCCCGGGCCACCGTGGTGTTGTCCCCGGTCAGCAGCACCGGGGTGAGCCCCAGCGCGCGTAGCCGGGCAACCGCCGACCGACTGGTCGGCCGAACCACGTCGGCGACCGCGAGCACACCCCGGGCCTGTCCGTCCCAGCCGGCCACGATCGCCGTACGGCCGGCGGCCTCCGCCTCGCTGACCGCCCACTCGACCTCCGGCGGTACGTCGATCTGCCCCTCGCGCAGCAGGCGAGCTCGGCCGACCAGTACGACCCGCCCGTCCACGGTGCCGGTCACGCCCAACCCTTCAAGGTTGCGGAAACCGGTCACCGAAGGCAGCGCGCCGGCCTCGGCGGCACCCGCGGCGACCGCCCGGGCGATCGGGTGCTCGGATGCGGCCTCCACAGCGCCGGCGAGCCGGAGCAACTCGGCCCGGTCCTCCCCGCTCGCGGGCACCACGTCCACCAGTGACATCCGGCCGGTCGTGACAGTGCCGGTCTTGTCCAGCACCACGGTGTCCACCCGGCGGGTCGACTCCAGCACCTCCGGCCCTTTGATCAGCACACCGAGTTGGGCACCCCGACCGGTGCCGACCAGCAGAGCCGTCGGGGTGGCCAGGCCGAGCGCACAGGGGCAGGCGATGATCAGCACGGCCACGGCCGCGGTGAACGCGGCGGTCGGGCCGGCTCCGGTGCCGAGCCACCAGCCGAGGGTGCCGACGGAGAGCGTGATGACGATCGGCACGAAGACACCGGAGATCCGGTCCGCCAACCGTTGCACGGCCGCCTTGCCGCTCTGCGCCTGCTCGACCAGGTCGGCCATTCGGGCGAGCTGGGTGTCCGCACCGACCCGGGTCGCGGTGACGACCAGCCGCCCGCCCGCGTTGATGGTGGCACCGACGACGCCGTCCCCGGGGCCGACCTCGACCGGCACCGACTCACCGGTGAGCATGCTGGCGTCGACGGCGGAGGTGCCCTCGTCGACCACCCCGTCGGTGGCGATCTTCTCCCCGGGACGGACCACGAACCGGTCACCGACGGCGAGCCGGTCCACCGGGATCAGGGTCTCCACCCCATCCCGCAGCACCGCCACCTCGCGGGCGCCCAGTTCGAGCAGGGCACGCAGGGCCGCGCCGGCGGTGCGCTTGGACCGGGCCTCGAAGTAGCGCCCGGCCAGGATGAACACCGTCACCCCGGCGGCCGCCTCCAGGTAGATGTTGCCGGCGCCGTCGGTGCGGGTGATGTCGAAACGGAACGGGTGCGTCATCCCGGGCATGCCGGCGTCACCGAGGAACAGCGCCCAGAGCGACCAGCCGAACGCGGCCAGCGTGCCGAGCGACACCAGGGTGTCCATCGTCGCCGCGCCGTGCCGCAGGTTGGTCCAGGCGGCCCGGTGGAACGGCAACCCGCCCCAGACCACCACCGGGGCGGCCAGGGTCAGCGACAGCCACTGCCAGTAGTCGAACTGCCAGGCCGGGACCATGGCCAGCAGCACCACCGGCACGCTCAGCGCCACCGAGACCCAGAGCCGGGTACGCGGACCCTTCAGCGGATCCACCGCCTGCTCCTCGGTCGGCGGGCTGGGCAGCGCAGCCGTGTAGCCGGTCTTCTGCACTGTCTCGATGAGGTCGTCCGGCGTGACGCCGTCGACGTACCGGACCGTCGCCTTCTCGGTGGCGTAGTTGACTGTGGCGCTCACGCCGTCCATCCGGTTGAGCTTCTTCTCGATCCGGGCGGCGCAGGCGGCGCAGGTCATCCCGCCGATCGCCAACTCGATCCGGTTGGGTGCCTCGGGTAGCTGTCTGCTGCTGGTGGTGGTCATCGTCTGGTCCCGTCAGTTGTGCCCGTGCCCGGGGGTGCCGTGGTCGGCGCCTCCGGTCGGCGCGGGTCCGCTCGGGCTGGGAACGACCCCGGTCGAGGTGCCGTCGGTGACGACTGTGAACTCGGCGGTGTGCACCGCCCCGCCGTGCCGGAAGTCGAGGTAGAGCCGGTAGCTGCCGGCCGACGGCACCTCGGCGAGGAAGGTGACCGCCGGGCCGGGCCGGGTCCGCCCGTCCCCCGGTGTCCCGTCCGGGTGTACGTGCAGGTACGCCAGATCACCTCGGCGTAGCGCCACCAGGTGCCCGTACGCGCCCAGGTAGGGCTCCAGGTCGGTGACCGGCTGACCGTCCCGGCTCACGCTGAGGGTCAACTCTGACGTGCGGCCGGGCTGCGGAGCGCCGGTCAGGGTCACCGTGTAGCCGTCGACGGTGGTGCTCTTCGAGGGTGCCGGCAGTGGTCGTTCGGTCAGCTCGCCGGGGACTGTCACGTCCACACCGAGGGTCAGCGGCTCCGCCCCGGTCGGGGCGAAGTCGGCGAAGGCCCGCCACTGCCCGGCACCGGCCAGCGGGATGTCGACCCGCCAGGTGCCGTCCGGGGCCAACTCGGGGTGCACGTGGCGGAAGCCCGAGAGGTCCCGCCGGGCGACGATCAGGTGCATCCGCTTGTCGTGCGCCACGTCGTAGCGTGTCACCGGGCGTCCGTCCGGCCCGACGATCCGGAAGGCGAACTCGTCGGCCGGAGCGTCGACAGTTTCGAGGGTGTAGCCACGGTCGGAGACGAGCAGACCGCCGGGGAGGCGATCGGTGGTCCCGCCCGCGCCGGCCGCGGGAGCCGCGCCTTCGTCGTGCCGGCTCTCGGCCGCCGGGGCGCGGTCGACCACCCGACCGATCCCGTACGTCGTGCCGAAGACCGCCGCCAGGCCGACGGCGAACCCGGCCAACTTCGTCACGGTGCGCATGGCGGCCCTCCGATCACGCGTCGACGAGGTTGTAGCCGGCCTCGTCGACGGCGGCCCGGACGACCTCGGTGTCCAACGGCTGGTCGCTGTCGACGGTGACCCGGCCGGTGGCGAGGTCGACCTGGACGTCGTGCACGCCAGCGATGCCGCCGACCTCGGCGGTGACCGCGCTGACGCAGTGCCCACAGGTCATGCCCTGCACCTGGTACGTCGTGTTGACCATCAGAACGTCTCCTTACCGGTACGGGGTGGGGGTATCCCCACCGGAAGCGACCGTACCATACCCCCGGGGGGTAGGCTATCCTTGCCGGCATGACCACACCCGCCCCGATCCGGGGGTACACCGCCAGCAAGGACCAGCTGCTCGCGCGACTCCGCCGGGTCGAGGGGCAGGTCCGCGGCATCGAGAAGATGGTCGACGACGACCGTTACTGCATCGACGTGCTCACCCAGATATCCGCGATCCAGGCCGCCCTCGACAAGGTGGCGCTCGGGCTGCTCGACGGGCACGCCCGGCACTGCATGCACGAAGGGGCGGCCGAGGGC